>DASPKR010000099.1:0-2568 GCA_035627975.1 Pyrinomonadaceae bacterium
GCACTTCGGAGCCGGTGGCCGGGAGCGTCTCCACGGTCACGCAGAGGCGGAAGTCGCCCGTCTGCTCGACGCCCGCGACGAGTTGCAGGTTGACGCTCTCGCCGGGCGCGAGCGGCGACGCGAGGTTGATTGTGCCTACCGAGAGCGAGGTGTTGAAGCCGCCGCCGCGGCCGTCCTGCGCGGGCGGCTCTTCGCGCGACGTGCCCTGCACGTTCGCCGTGCTCCCGTCGGAGAGCGTCACGGTGACGGCCCCGGAGCTGCGCGGGCGCAGGTCGCCTATTTCGTACGGCTGGACGGCGGTGGTTATGTCGGCCACGCGGAAGCGCAGCGCCGTGATGCTGGCCCCAGTGTTGTTGGTGAAGGCGCGGCGGAAGCTGACGGTGCCGAAGGCGGCATTGTAGTCGCCGGTGAAGGCGCGGTCGCGGAAGAAGTTCGGGGAAGTGTGGGCGTCAACGAGCGGGTCGAGGAGCGATGCGGAGAGCCCGGAGCCCGCGCGCCTTATGGGGCTCGACAGCCCTTCAGGCCCCGGAGCGCCGAGCCTCGCGCCGGCGCCCGCGCTGTGGTGCATCGTGTCAACGAAGATGAAGTCGGCGGCGTTGTCGTTCGTGTCGCGCGGGAACCCCGTACAGGTCATGGGCGCGGAGCAGAGCCTGCGCGTGAAGCTGCTCTCCAGCCGGCTGAAGAAGAGCGAAGGGTAGCCGGCGCCCTCCCTGTAGAGCGGGTCGGCTTCTTCGTCGGAGCCGGCCGCGTCGAGCCGCCAGCCGTAGTCGAAGTTGGCCGGGTCGGACGTGGCGAAGAGCGCCAGCCCCGCGTTCTCCGGGATGTCTTCGGTGTAGGCGGCGTCGCCCGCGGCGGTCGCGCCGTTGCCCGCGGCGTAGGAGGCCAGCGAGTAGCCGACGGAGTTTACGCCGAGGAAGTGGCCTCGCGCCGGGATAACCGTGCCGTTCGGGATGAGGAAGCGCGCCAAGCCGTCCGAGGCGACGAGCGCGAAGCCGGATGAGCCGTCCGGCGCGTTGACGGTCAGGGCCGCGTTCGAGTTGTTGTAGATTTCGATGAACTCGTCGAGGTCTCCGCCGGGGCCGCTCAGGCGGAACTCCGAGATGATGAGCGGCGGCGGGTCAACCAGTCCTTCGTCGCCTGTCTGGGCCGTGGCGCCGACGCCCGGCGAGAGCAAGAAAAGGAGCGCTAGAGTGAGAAGTTTCGCGGGGCGCGAACGAGAGACGAAAAGCATTGTTCCCTCCTGGATGAATCTGGCCGCCTCGGCAAGGCGGACGAATGGGCTTCGGCGGGGAGCCACATTGAGCCTGACGAACCAACACGACGGCCGCGACCTCCCGCCGCCGCGCCAAAGGCAGGCGGGCCGCGGCCGGGCCGAGGTCATGCCTCGGGCGTCGGGAATTTAGACCGTTAGTTGCTCAGACCGGAGAGATGCTTGCTTGACAGAGACCGGGAAGCGTCCGAGCCGCGAGTTAGATTGTTCTCGGGGGTGCGAACATTTTAGCCGACGCGCGGGCGTTGTCAACCGGAAATTGCCCCGGCCGGACGGCCGGGCGGCCCGGGCCTAAGACCTCTCGGCGCGCCAGCGCCTGACGGCGCGGATGACGGCGTCGGCTGCGCGTCGGGAGGCGCCGCCCTCGCCGAGGCGTGCGGCCGCCTCGCGGAGTTGCTCGCGCGCGCGCGCGTTGCGCCCGGGGTCTAGGAGCCCGAGCAGTTCGCGCGCGAGGCGCTCGCCCGTGAAGTCGTTCTGTATAAGCTCAGGCGCAACGCGCCTGCCCGCGATGAGGTTCACGAGCCCGTAGTGCTCGACGTTTATCAGCCGGCCGAGCGTGTGCCAGTTGAGCACCGACTCCTTATAGACGACGACGAGGGGCGTGCCGACGACCGCGGCCTCGAGCGTCGCCGTGCCGCTGCACACGGCCGCCGCGTCGGCCGAAGCGAGCGCCTCGCGCGACTCGTGTCGCGACACACTGAGCCGCCCTCCGAGTGTCGGGGCGTGCGGGCTCGCCGAGATTACGCGGGCGGCCTCCTCGGGCGAGCGGCGTGAGGCGAGCGCGACGACGAACTGTGTGCCGTCACGTTCGCGCGCCACGCGCGCCGCGGCGTCGAGCATCAGCGGCAGGTGGCGCTCGAACTCCTTGCGGCGGCTGCCCGGCAGGAGCGCGACGACCGCGCGCGAGGCGTCCAGGCCGTTGCGCGCGCAGAACTCCTCGCGGCCGTAGCGCGGCCGCGCCGAGCCCGCGAACGGGTGGCCCACGAACTCGACTTGCGTGACGCCGCGCGCGGCGTACCAGTCGCGCTCGAAGGGGAGGATGGTGAGCATCAGGTCAACGTCGCGGCGAACCTGCCGCGCGCGGTACGAGCGCCAGGCCCAGAGCTGCGGGCTTATGTAGTAGATGACGCGCAGGCCCCGGCGGCGCAGGGCGCGAGCGAGCGGCAGGTTAAAGTCGGGCCAGTCAACGAGAATTACTGCGTCGGGGCGGCGCTCGACCGCGGCGCGCTTGAGCGCCCGGTAAGCCGACATGAACCGTGGCAGCGCGCGGCCTATTTCAACGAGCCCCGTTATCGCCA
>DASPKR010000100.1:0-4317 GCA_035627975.1 Pyrinomonadaceae bacterium
GGGCGCGCTCCGCCCGCGTGCGTTCGCTGCTCGAAGAGGTGCGGGCCATCCCGGAAGGCGCGCGCGTGCTCGAAGTCGGGAGCGGCGCGCACGGCCTCGTCTTCTACTTCGGCGCGGGCCGAGGCGTGGGCGTTGACCCGCTAGCGTGCGACTACGCGGTGCTCTTCCCCGCGTGGCAGCGACGCGCGCTGACAATCGCCGCCGCGGGCGAGGCCCTACCCTTCGCAGACTCCTCCTTCGACGTTGTGCTCTGCGACAACGTCATAGACCACGCCGAGCGGCCCGGGAAGATAGTCAAAGAGCTCGCGCGCGTGCTCGCGCCCGCGGGGCTGCTCTACTTCACGGTCAACGTCCACCACGCGATCTATTCGGCGGCCGCGGCGGCGCACGCCGCCTGGAACGCCGCCGGCCTGCGCTTCGAGATAGGCCCCTTCGCAGACCACACCGTCCACCTCACGCCCGCGGCCGCGCGCCGACTTTTCGACGGCCTCCCCCTTCGCATAATCAGCGAGCGCGACGACATCGCTGACGCCAAAGCCGCCGCCCGCCGCGGCCGGCCGCGCCACGCGGGCGACCGCCTCAAAAGACTCTTCTTCAAAAACGCGACCTACGAAGTCATAGCCGAGAAGCGCGGCTGAAAACTGTTCTGGCAAAAGCGCCGGCCGGGAGTATTATCCTGTGACGAGATCAACTGTCACGGGAGGTCGGGCGTCATGGGCAAAGGCGAGACTGTGGGCGGCCGCGGGGCGGCGAAGGGGGCGCGGCCTGAGGGCGCGGCGCGTTGCCGCAGGAAGTTTTTGCGCTACTTCCCCGGAGGGTTCCGCTCGGAGAAGTACGTCGAGTGGGAGCGCGGCTACAAGTGGGAGACTCACGAGCGATGGGAGGAGGCGCTCAACCAGGTCGAGTTCCGCAGGCTCCTGCGCGACGGCGAGTTCGCCGAGGTCGCCGCCCGCGCCGTCCGCGTCGAGCAGCGCAGCCGCTACAGCATGATCTTCTCCTTCGAGAAGATGGCGCTGCGCGACGCCGTTAAGACCGACGACGGCGCGCGCTCATTCGCCGAAGGGCTCTACGACTTCCTGCACGGCGCCGGGGGCGCCGAGCGGAAGTTCGAGCGCTGGGTCGAGGTGGTGGCCAGCCTCCCGCGCCGCCAGACGCGCGTGCTCACGTGGCCTCTCGTCACCGTCTTCGGCTTCATCGCCCAGCCGCAGACTCACATCTTCCTCAAGCCGACCGTCACGCGCAGGGCGGCCGAGGCTTACGGCTTCGACTTCCGCTACAAGTCGCGCCCCTCCTGGGAGACCTACGCGAGCCTGCTGGAGTTCGCCGAGGCCATCCGCCGCGACCAGCGCGACCTTCGCCCGCGCGACATGATTGACCTTCAGTCCTTCATATGGGTTCAGGGCTCGGACGAGTACCCGGACTAAGACGGTTCCCTCACCTGAGACTTTCGGAAGAGACGCCGCGAAGCTTCAGGACTTCTTCCGCCGCGCGGAGGCCCTGGTCGAAAGCCTCCTCGAAGAGCGCGACGCCGGAGAGGTCTGTGTGCGCGAAGTGGACGGAGCGGTGGGGGCGCTGCGCAGCGGCGCGGGCGCCGCCCCATATGAAGCCGGGGCGCGGGCGCACCATCGCGTGGCCCCAGCGCATCACGTCGAGCCGTCGCGTGAGGCGGCGAATGTCTGCGTGCGCGCGCCGCAAGTCCGAGAGGGCGACTTCGGCCCAGCCGTCCCGGCCGGTCGAGAGCAGGCGCTCGCGCGCCGCGCGCGGGTCGTCGTCGGTGAGCGGGTAGTAGTAGGTGAAGACGGTGGGGCCTCGGTCGAGCCCGCGCTGGTGCGTGGCGACGACGTAGCCGAGCGAGGGGCTCTCGTAGAGCACGTTGTCCCAAGCGAGCGGGAAGCCTAAGCCCTGCCGGGGCCTGTCTTCGAGGAAGAGGTTCGCGACCATCCACGCGCCGTACTCGAACTCCGCGAGGTGCGGCGGCGGCTGTTCGCGGTAGGGCCGGAGGACGTGGCGCGCGACGAACTGCGGCGCGGCGAAGATGCAGTGGCGTGCGCGGAAGCCGCGGGCCTCTCGCCCGTCGTGGCCGACGGCCACGACCTCGACGCCTTCGTCGGTCGGCCGCACGTCCGAGGCGGCGAGCCCGAGCCGCACGCGCGCGCCCGCCGCCTCGCGCAGGTGGCGCACGAGTCGCGCGTTCCCTTCCGGCCAGGTGATGAGCGGCTGCGCCTCCGCCCCTTCCGCCTTCATGCGCGAGGCGAAGTAGAAGAGGCCGGCCCACGCGCTCGTCTGCTCGACGGTGAGCCCGTAGTCGTCGCGGCAGGAGTAGTCAACGAGCCACCGCAGCCGCGCCGAAGTCAACCCCTTCGAGCGCATCCACTCGGCCATCGAGACGCGGTCGAGCGCCGCGGCCTCCGCGTCGTCCGAAGACGAGGAGACGGGGATGGAGAATGCGCGGCGGCCGCGCGCGTCGCGCCAGGCGGCCCAACGGTCAACCTCGGCGTTGAAGGCCGCGAGCTGTCGCGCCTCCTCCCCCGACTCGCCCGCGTGCAGGTAGAGCCCCTCATACCAGCGGCCGCGGTAGAAGACTCGCTCCTCTGGGTCGCGGCAGAGGAACTGCTCCGCGACTACGGGCTCGCCCTCTTCGTCCACGCCTTCGAGCACGCCCATCTCGCCGAGCAGGAGGACGAGCGCCCGGTTCTCCTTCAGCGGCGCCGGCAGGTAATGCGCGCCCCACGGGTACGGAACGACGCCGTGGCGCTCACCCCCGCGAGAAGTGCCGCCCGCCTCGCGCTCTAATTCGAGCAGGACGAAATCCTCTACCCCGGCTTTCAAAAGTCTCCACGCCGCCGCAAGGCCCGCCACGCCGCCGCCCACGACGACGACGCCCGCGCTCTCCCAGGCGTCGGGCGCGGGCTCAATCTTCAGCCCGCCTCTCAGCATGTGGCCGAGCCCTTCGGAGGCGCCGACCACCTCGCCTTCGGGCAGCGCCTCTGCCTTCTCCCCGCGCCCGCACGTCGCGAGCGCTACGGGCACGCCGAGGAAGGCGGCGAGCAGCTCGCGCCTATTCATAGAGTCTCCACTCGGCCTCGTAGTAGCGGACGAGCGACTGGTTGTCGAGGCGGTTTATCTCCACGGGGACGGGGCCGAGGTCGCGGGGCAGGACGAACATGGCGCGCATGGCGGAGTCGTCGAGGAAGCGCAGGCCCGGCGGGGCCGTTGCGGGCGGCTCGAAGGGCTCGCTGCGCGCGAGCGCGAATCCCCAGACGCCGAAGGAAGGCACGGCCGCGTGGTATGCGCGCACCGCGAGGCCCGCGGCCTCCATCGTGCGGACGATGCACCAGAACGAGGCGCGGGCGAACAGCGGCGACGTGCACTGCACGGAGACGGCGGCGCCGGGCGCGAGCCGCTCGCGCAGCATGCGGTAGAAGCGCGTCGTGTAGAGCTTGCCGAGGGCGAAGGTGTTCGGGTCGGGGAAGTCAATCACCGCGGCGTCGAAGGGCGGCTCGTCTCTTTCGAGCCAGAGCATCGCGTCTTCGTTGACGACGCGGACGCGCGGGTCGTCGAAGGCGCGCCCGTTAAGCTCGGCGAGCGGCGGGAAGCGGCGCGAAAGCTCCGTCATGTCGGGGTCGAGGTCAACGAGCGTGACGTGCTCGACCGAAGGGTGCCTGAGAACCTCTCGCACGGCGAGGCCGTCGCCGCCGCCCAGCACGAGCACGCGGCGCACTGCGCGGCCGCCCTCGCCCGCCAGAGCCATCGCCGGGTGGACGAGCGCCTCATGGTAGCGGTACTCGTCCGCGGAGCTGAACTGAAGGTTGCCGTTCAGGAAGAGCTGGAAGCCGGCGCGACCCTGCGTGACGACGATGCGCTGGTAGTGCGTCGTCCTGGAATAGACGATGTCGTCGGCGAACATCGCGTCCTCGGCTAGCGAGGTCAGAGCGTCGGCCTTTATCAAACAGACGGCCAGCACGGCTATCACCACGCAAGCCTGCGCGCGCAGCCGCGACACGCTGCCCTTAATCAGCGGCCGCATCAGCCACGTCGCCCAGAGGCCCACGGCGGCGTTCAGTATCCCGAAGAGTAGAGAGGTTCGCACGAGCCCCAGCTTCGGCACGAGGAAGATGGGGAAGAGCAGCGAGGCGACGAGCGCGCCGACGTAGTCGAAGGCGAGGACGCGCGCGACCAGCTCCTTGAAATCGAGGTGGTCTTTTAGTATCCGCATCAGGAGCGGGATTTCGAGCCCGACGAGCGCGCCGATCAGAAAGACCGTCGAGTAGAGGACGAGCTGGAAGTAGCTCAGGTGCGCGAAGGTGAGGAACAGTA
>DASPKR010000101.1:0-6458 GCA_035627975.1 Pyrinomonadaceae bacterium
ATCTGCGACTGTATGGAAACGTCGAGGGCGGAGATGGGCTCGTCGGCCACGATGAAGTCGGGGTCAACGGCCAGCGCCCGCGCGATGCCTATGCGCTGGCGCTGCCCGCCCGAAAACTCGTGCGGGTAGCGCTTCAGGAAGCGGGGGCTCAGGCCAACGGTGGACATCAACTCGCGCACCCTCTCGTCGCGCTCGGCGCGCGTGCCGGCGAGCCCGAAGGTCTCCAAGGGCTCGCCCACAATCTGCGCGACCGTCATGCGCGGGTTAAGCGAGGCGTACGGGTCTTGGAAGATCATCTGGAGGTGGCGGCGGTGCGTGCGCAGCTCGCGCTGGGAGAGGCGCGCGAGGTCGCGGCCGCGGAAGAGCACCTGCCCGCCCGTCGGCTCGGTCAGGCGCAGCAGGGCTCGCCCGAGCGTTGACTTCCCGCAGCCGGACTCGCCTACGAGCCCGAGCGTCTCGCCCGGCAGTATGTCAATCGTGACTCCGTCAACGGCCTTGACCACGCGCTTTACGCGCGAGCCGCCGACGAGCTTATCAAGAACAGTCCCGCCGCCGAGGTCGAAGTGAACCTTCAGTTCGCGAATCGCGATGAGCGGGTCGCCCGAGCCCTGCACCGGCGCGAACACTCCGCCGCCCGCGCCCATCTGAACCGGCTGCGCGCTCATACGCCGGCACCCCCTTGCGGAATATCGGTTGACGGCGCGGCGCCGGCGCGGCCTTCGCGCTCGGAGCGCGAAGCGGCATAGACCTCCTCGGCGAAGTGGCAGAGCGAGAAATGCTCGGCGTTGAGCTGCACGAAGGGCGGGAACTCGCGGTGGCAGACCTCCTCTGCGCGGTAGCAGCGCGGTGCGAAGGGACAGCCGGCGGGCAGGTTGGCGAGGTCGGGCGGCAGGCCCGGTATCTGGTAAAGCTCCTTGCCCTGCTCGTGCGCGGGGTCAGGGACTGACTTGAGCAGCCCCTTCGTGTAGGGGTTGCCGGGCGTCGCGAACAGCTCGCGCGTCGGCGCCTGCTCAAAGACCTTGCCGGCGTACATGACGATTATGTCGTCGGTCATCCCCGCGACGACGCCGAGGTCGTGCGTGATGAGGATGACGCTCGTGCCGGTCTCCTCCTTGAGCTTCCTTATCAGTTCGAGAATCTGCGCCTGGATGGTAACGTCGAGCGCCGTTGTCGGCTCGTCGGCAATTAGAAGCTCGGGCTCGCAGGAGAGCGCCATCGCAATCATCACGCGCTGGCGCATGCCGCCCGAGAACTCGTGCGGGTAGCTGTCGGCCCGGGCGCGCGCCTCCGGGATGCCCACGGTCTCGAGCATCTTTACGGCGTGCTCGTGCGCCTGCTCCTTCGTGTGGCCGAGGTGTAGCTGCGTCAGCTCCATGAGTTGGCGCGAGATTTTCATGAAGGGGTTGAGCGAGGTCATGGGGTCCTGGAAGATCATGCTGATGCGCTTGCCGCGAATCTTCCTGACCTCGTCGGGCGGTAGCGCGAGTATGTCGCGCCCCTGGAAGAGCACCTCGCCGGAGACTATCTTGCCCGGCGGGTCGGGGATTAGCCGGATGATGGAGAGGTTCGTGACCGACTTGCCGGAGCCCGACTCGCCGACGATGCCGAGCGTCTCGCCGCGCTTCAGGTCGAAGCTGATGCCGTCCACCGCCTTGACCGTGCCGTCCTCGGTCTGGAAGTAGGTGCGCAGTCCCCTTACGGAAAGCAGGTTGCCGTTCTGGCTGCTCATGGCTCTCAGAATTTCCGCATCTGCGGGTCGAGGGCGTCTCGCAGGCCGTCGCCCATGAAGTTGAGTGAGAAGAGCGTGAGCGCCATCGTCACGCCGGGGAATATGAGCTGCCAGGGGAAGATGGCTATGTTCTGTATGCCGTCGCTGGCGAGGCTCCCCCATGATGCGTAGGGCGCCTGCACCCCGAGGCCGAGGAAGGAGAGGAACGCCTCCTGTAGCATGACGCTCGGGATGGTGAGCGTCGCATAGACGATTACGGGGCCGAGCGCGTTAGGGACGAGGTGGCGGAAGATGATCTTAGGCACGGGCACGCCCGTCGCCCTCGCAGCGAGCACGAACTCCTGGTTCTTCAGGGACATTATCTGCCCGCGCACGATGCGAGCCATCGTGAGCCACGAAACGGCGCCCAGCGCCGCGAACAGCAGGAAAATCTGCCCGAGCGGCGTCTGCCCGCCGAAGAAGGCCAGAAGCACGATGACTATCATCATGTAGGGGATGGCGTAGAGCACGTCAACGATGCGCATCATCACGTCGTCAACCTTGCCGCCGAGGTAGCCTGCGGTCGCGCCCCATGTGACGCCGATGACGAGTGAGACGAGAGTCGCGATGATGCCGACCATCAGCGATATGCGGCCGCCCTGAAGGACGCGCGCGAGCACGTCGCGGCCGGAGCTGTCCGTCCCCATCGGGTGAGCCCAGGAAAAACCGCCGTCCGGCGCAGTGAATGGCGGGAACGACTGAAGCTCGCGCGTGTCCGAGGGGATTGTGTCGTAGGCGAAGCCCGTCGCCGCCTTAATCAGGGGCGGCCCCAGCAGGCACGCGACGACGATGAGGCCGACTACGACCATGCCGAAGACCGCCAGCTTGTTCTTTAGGAGTCTGCGCCAGGCGTCGCGCCAGAGCGAAGTGCCTGCGCCCGCGAGCCGGCCTTCCGTGCGCACGTCCGCCTCGCCCACGGCCGTCTCGGGGAAGGCGTGAATCTCGTCGCCCTCGCGGCGCGCGACGGGCGGGCGGGCGGGCGTCCCCCGCGGCGTGAGAGCCGGGCCGCCCGCCTCCTGCGGCGCTTGCCCTCGGCCCTCCTCGGTCGGCACTTTCGGGGTTCTCTCTTCGTTCATGGCTTCAGTAGCGTATGCGCGGGTCAATGATGCCGTAGGCGATGTCCACGAGCAGGTTGAAGATGAGAATCGTGACGGAGATGAAGGCGACGATGCCGATGATGAGCGGCTCGTCGCGGTTCAGGTTCGCGTTGATGAAGTAGTTGCCCAGGCCCGGCATCGCGAATATGCGCTCGACCACCACGGTGCCGGCAATCAGCATCGCCAGCGCGGGCCCCGTGAAGGAGACGACCGGCAGCAGCCCGCCGCGCAGCGCGTGACGCAGTACAACGTCGCGCTCGCGCAGGCCCTTCGCGCGCGCCGTGCGTATGTAGTCCGAGCGCAGAACCTCCAGCATCCCCGAGCGCGTCAGCCGCGCGATGTATGCCATATAGACGGCCGAGAGCGTCAGGACGGGGAGCACCAAGTTCCAGCTCGGGAAGCCGCCCCACCGCGCGGGCGGCAGCCAGTAGAGCGTGAGCGCGAAGACGAGCACGAGCAGCGGCCCGAGCACGAAGTTCGGCAGCGATATGCCGAGCATCGCGAGCGCCATCGAGGCGTAGTCGAGCCGCGAGTTCTGGCGGAGCGCCGCCAGCGTGCCGAAGGCGACGCCCACGACGAGCGCGAGCAGGTAGGCGCAGAGGCCGAGCGCCGCCGAGACGGGGAGGGTGCGCTTGAGTATGTCGTTGACCGACTCGCTCTCGTACTTCAAAGAGTTCCCGAAGTCGAGGCGGAGGATGTTCTTCATCATCCGCCCGTACTGCACGTACCAGGGCTTGTCGAGCCCGTACTTCTCGCGCAGGTTCTTCTCTATCGCCGCGGGCAGCTTCTTCTCGCCCGTGTAGAAGTTGCCGGGCGCGAGCCTTATCAGCCCCCAGGTGAGCGAGACGACGATTAGCACCATCGGTACGGTGACGATGAGTCGCCTGACGATGAAGCGGAACATTTAAAAAGCCTCCTGGGCTCTTTCTCATCCTCGCGTCAGCGGGACGCGAGCGTGTCGGTCGAGAGGTCAGGCACGCCCCTGTCCCACTTCGCGCGGTCGTGCTCGATATAGACGTACTTCCACGCGTGCATCGTGCCGGGGTTCGGGTAGAGGCCCTTGACGTAGGGCTTCTTCATCCAGTTCGTCGCCTGCGTGAGCAGCGGCAAGAACGGCGCGGCGTCTAAGAGGTACTCCTCGGCCTTCGCGAGCAGTTGGTAGCGCTTCGCCTGGTCGGGCTCGCTGTTGGCGGCGTTCAGCATCTCGACGTACTTCGGGTCGAACCAGCCCGTGCCGTTGTCGCCCCCCGTCTCGGTCGTGAAGATGGAGAGGAACGTGTAGGGGTCCATGTAGTCGCCTATCCAGCCGGCGCGAGCGATGCCCTTGTACTCGAGCTTCGAGCGCATGTTGAGGAAGACCTTCCACTCGACGTTGTTGAGCGGGACGGTGATGCCGAGGTTCTGCTTCCACTGCGCCTGAATGAGCTCCGCGACCGCCTTGTTAGACTCCGAGGTGTTGTAGGTTATCTCGACCTCGCTCACGGGGAACTTCTTCGGGTCGAAGCGGCCCGAGGCGTCGCGGTAGCCCGCCTCGGCGAGCAGGCGCCTGGCCTGCTCCACGTCGAACCCGTAGCCGGCCGGGCGCGGGTAGCCGCGGAAGATGCCCTCGGGGACGAACGCGCCGTTGGGCTTGGCGCTCACCTTATAGTCGGCCAGCGCCTCGCGGTCAACGGCGAGGGCGAGCGCCTTGCGAACGCGCTTGTCGTTCATCGGCGGCTTCGTCGTGTTCACCATGTAGTACTCGGTGGCGTTCTCGGGCGCGTCCATGTAGTCCTTCTTGTGACGGACGCCGCTCTTGAGCCACGGGGCGGGGACGGTGTGGTTATAGACGGCGTCAACGTCGCCCGCCTTGTAGAGGTTGAGCATCGTCGTCAGGTCTTCGAGCGGGTAGAAGACGATGCGCTCCAGCCTGACGGTCGCCGCGTCCCAGTAGTTCGGGTTGGGGACGACTACTATCTCGTTGTAGGGGCGGTGCGACTGGAGCTTGAAGGCGCCGCTGCCGACGAAGTTCTCGGGCTTCGTCCAGGCCGGGCCGAACTGCTCGACGGCCTTTCGCGGCACGACGCGGAAGAACTGGTGCGCGAGCATGCCTACGAAGTGGGGCGCCGGCTGCCGCAGCGTGACGCGCACGGTGTAGTCGTCAACGGCCTCGACGCCGATGTCCTCGCCGCGGACGGGGACGAACTCCTTGCCGGCGATGAGCGCCGCGAGCTTCGGGCTCTTCTTGGCAGCGTCGGCCCGGCCCTTCTCGTCGCCGGGGACGACCAGCCGCGCAGGCTCGTGAATGAGCCTGTGGAAGTCCGTGTCGGGGGCGGCGTCCTCACCCAGCTTTGAAAGCTCGCGGCGGTGCAACTCATCCGCCGAGGCGACCGACGCGGGGGCCGTCGCGCCCGTTCCTTCAGCTTCGGCGGCCGTCACGAAGCGGCCCGTCGCGGGGTCGCGCACGAAGGCTCCGCCCTCGTTGAAGGCTTGCGCGTACTTTATGTCGTAGGCCATGTAGGCGCTGCGCGAGCCGAGGCCGGGGCGCAGGCCGCGCCGGAATGTATAGACGAAGTCGTGCGCGGTGATGGGGTCGCCGTTCGAGAAGCGCGCGTTGCGGCGCATGCGGAAGACAAGCTCGGTCGCGTCCTCGTCAATCACCCAGCTCTCCGCGACGGCGGGCATCGGCTCCATCGTCTTCGGGTGATACTCGACGAGGCCCTCGTAGAGCGCCATGTGTATGCGCGCCTCGGGCTGGCCGGAGCTCATCTGCGGGTCGAGCGACTCCGGCTCTGAGCCGGAGATGTAGCGGAGCGTCTGACCCGGCGGCGGCTCGATTTTGCCGAAGAACTCAGACGAAGCCTCCGTCGTGCAGGAGGCGGCCAGGAGCGCGGTGGCGAGCAGGAGGGCGGCGGCGCGCGCGCGCGTTTGTTTCGACATGGCGACTTTACTCCCCTTCACACACAAGAAGCGCGGGAGAGATGACTCGCTGCTCGCGAAAAGCTCGACTTGCCGGGGAAACTAAGCTCGGCGCTATTCTACTGCGACTGTTTTGCAGCGAGAAATTATCACGCGCTATGGCTTCCAATCAAGGCGCGCCTTACTGGCACGCCGCTTTGAAGCAGCGATGCCGCGCGCTGCGAGCCCCGTTGCTCGCCGCCCGTGATTTTTACAACTGCGGGATATTTTGGCGCGTCAGGGCGTGAAGACTCGCGCCGAGCGGGACTGGCTCGCTCCCTCTGGCGGCTTCCATGCGGTGTTAAGCCGCACGCGCTTGAGTGAGTGTGCGTCCAGCAGGTTGGGCTCGAACCCCTCGACGTAGGGTTTTACAAGCGCGTAGGACGAGGCGAAGTAGAGCGGGATTGCGGGCAGCTCCCTGAGCGCCTCTTCTTCGGTCAGGATGAGCGGGCGGCGGGCGGGGTCGGCCGGCGACTCACTCGGGGCGGCGCCAGGCTCGGCGGGCGTGGCAGGCGACGTGGGGGAGGGCGAAGCGCCGCCGGCGGCCTCGTCGTCGTCCGCAGAAGTAGGGACGGGGTCGCCGAACAGGGCGAGCATGTTCGTCTCTTCGTCGGTCGTCTGAAGGACGATGCTGCGGCGCGCCACGTCGAAGTCGC
>DASPKR010000102.1:0-5001 GCA_035627975.1 Pyrinomonadaceae bacterium
GGTCACGTCGTCGTTGTAGCCGACGTAGAAGGAGGTGCCGGGGTTCGGAGCCCACCCGAGGAGGAACTGGCCGCGCGCGCGGCGCGGCGCCGACTCGTAGTCAATCCGCGCGCGCGCGAAGAGGAAGCGCGTGAACTGGTAGGTAGTGCGCAGCGAGAAGAGGTTCACGTCGAAGGCGAGGCGGTCAGTGTCGTAGCGGCGCAGGCGGTTCTTCGTGTAGTCGAGCGAGACGTTCAGCTCGTCGGTCGGCTGATAGACAAAGGTCGTGCGAAGCTCGAAGAGGCCACCGGGGCCCGGGTCGCGCGGCGCCCCCTGCCCGAGCAGCAGCGCCGCTGGGCTCACGCGTGGGAAGCGGCGGCCGGCGCCGAAGTCGAAGTCGAAGTGGCCGTCGCGATAGACGGCGCGCGCGCTCAGGTTGTACTTCTTGCTCGGGCGTATGCCGCCGTAAAGGAAGAAGTGGTTCTTCGAGGTCGAGCGCTCGGTGCGCTCGCCGTAGAAGGTGCAGCGCGGGACGCGGCGGCGCGACTCGTTCTCTTCGGTCGTCGGGTCGTCCGCGAGCGGCGGGGCGAGCGTGCCGAAGGGGTCACAGGGCGGGAGCTGTCCCGCGAGCGAGGGGAAGAGCCGGGCGGTCGTGCGGCCGACGGCCGCGCGCGTCGAGCCGAACTCCTCCTCGAACAGGCGCTCGTAGGCGTACTCGTATGCGACGCCCAGGTATGAGTTGCGCTGGAAGCCCCACTCGGTGTTGAACTCGCTCTCCCAGATTTGCATGCGCCCCTGGAAGTCGTAGTCAATGTGCGTGAAGTTGTGGAAGTGCTTGCGCACGACACGCGCCTTCTGGTTCGGGTCGGAGTTGTAGCCGACGAAGAGGCTGTTGAAGTTGGTGTTCGTGCGCGAGGTGAAGCCAACGTCGGCGCGGTAGTTCTGCGTGTAGCCCTCGCCGTAAAGCTCCATGCTCCAGTTGCGCCCCTGCCTGTAGAGCGTGGCGAGGTAGCCGAGGCCCTGCTCCGAGCGGTCGGCCGTCTCGCCCTCCTCCGGGTAGAAGCGCGGAAGGTGCGACGTGGTGCCGAGGAGCTGGAACGTCACGGTCGTCATCTTGTCGAGGCGGAAGCGGCCGTCCACGCCGCCGAGGTGGCTGTACTTGTCAACGAAGTTGTAGCTGGTGGCGATGAGGCCGAGGCTGTTCTCGCGCCCCACGTCGCGCTTGACGCGCATGACGCCGACGGTCGCGTTGCGATCCATCACCTTCGAGAGCGCGTCTCGCCGCGCGACCTCCGACGCGTTCTGCGACAGGGCCGTGTCGCGCACGAAGTTGCGGTCGTCGCGGCTCAGGTTCCCGGGGCCGTTGTCGCTCGCGAACATCACGCCGTAGGTGTTGCGCCCGCGCTTGCCCGTGAGTTTGAGCGCTATGTCCGGGTCAACTATCGAGCGCGTGTGGACGGCCGTGAGCGGCGTCTTGAATATCTCGATGCCTTCGAGGAAGAAGGGGCGCTTCTCGGCGAAGAATATGGGGAAGCGCTGGTTAGTGGTGACGACGAGAGAGTCGGCTTCGACCTGCGCGAAGTCGGGGTTGACCGCAAGGTCGAGCGTCATGGCGGACGAGGCGACGAGCTTGGCCGTCAGCCCCGGATCGAGGGTCAGCGGGTCGTTTATGAAGCGGCCCGCGGGAGTCTCTATGGCGCGCACGCGCCTGCCCGTCTCCGAGAGCGTGACGCTCGGGATGAGCTCGAGCGTGCGCTCGGCCGAGATCTCTTCCAGGCCCGTTATCTTCCCCGCCTGGTTGAGCGTGCCGGACTTGTCGCGCGCAATCGGCACCCACGAGTCAATCTCGTCGCTGTTGCGGTCTATGTTGCGCCAGACGTGCAGGCCCCAGTTCTTCCCCTTCCCCGCCTCGTAGCGTAGCGACTTGAACGGGACGGCGACCTCGACGACGTAGCCGTCGCTCGTTATCGCCCCCTTCGACTCCATGACGATGTCAACGCTGAAGTCGGTGGTGACGCCCTCCGTCATGATGCCGTCCTGCTGCACGCCGAGCGGGTTGAAGCCGAGCACGTATGCCTTGCGCTGATCGTCGAACGTATCGAGCATCACGCGCACGTTGTCCTCGCCGAAGACGTTGTCGCGGCGCGCGACCGTCGCGCGAACCTTGGCCGGGTCGTCGTAGGCGCGGAAGGCCAGGTAGAGGTGCTTAGAGTCGTAGCCGATGAAGACCTCCGTGGGCGCGGTCGGCTCGACGTTGTCTCCGGGGTTTATCTGGTAGAAGTCCTTGAGCACTGCGGCCTGCTTCCACACCGCGTCGTCGAGCTTCCCGTCAATCACCGGCGCCGCGTCGAAGCGCGGGACTCGGACGGGGCTTGCCTTCTCGGGCGGGAGCGCCGGGACGGATTTTCCGGCAACCGCCTTAACGGGCGTCGCGGGCGCGGGCGTTGGCGTCGCCGAAGGCGTGGGCTTCGGAGCCGGAGTGGGCGTGGGCGAGAGAGCTGAGAAGAGTTGTGCGCGCGTGAGTTGCGCGCAGGCGACCGTGAGCAGGCAAAGAGCCGCCGCTTTTTTCAAGTAGTTCATCGGGCCATCCGTCTGGTTTGGAAGTCTTCGCGGATTGAGGCGCCGCGGCGCACTTAGGTTTACGCGCGAGCGGCCTCCCCGCTCGCATTCGTGGCGGGGAGGCGCGTTCGTTGCCCCGTGCTTACCCTTCGGGATTCGAGCGAGGTCGCTTCGGAAATTCGACCTGGGGAGTTAAACGAAGGCGGCGCTCCGGGGGGCGGAGCCGTGCGATGATGCCAGCGCGAGGAAGAAGTTGCAAGCCGCGAAGGGCCGCGGCGAGGCGCCGCCCCGCTACTCCCCCGACGGGATGACGTCGCGCTCGTCCTCGGCGGCCCAGAAGGGCGCGGGCGCCCGGCGCGGGCGGGAAGGCGCAGCGACGGGCGGCGTTGCAGCGACGTTCCTGACCGCGCGCTTGACCTTCAATAGTCGTGTTGCCTCGCCGGCCGAACGCGCGGCCTCTGCTTCCTTAAGTGCCTCCTCAAGCTCGCGGCGGGCACCCTCAGCCGTGAACTCGAACTCGACGTCGCCGCCGGCGGCGATGAAAGTAGAGCGCACGTCATTCTTGGGTATCCTTCGCACGCGGGTCGAAGGCGCTGAGGCGGTGGCTACGCCCTGAATGTTGCCCTCGGACGGCGGGATTATCATGGCGAGGTCGTGGGCGCGCACCGACACGTCAATCGGCTCCTCGGCCGACGCAAGCACGACGCTCTCGGCCTTTTCAGGGCCGACGCCGAGGACGTTAGGGTCAACTATCATCGCGAGCTCTTCGTACTGCTCGGCCTGCTGCCGGGCCGAAGAGTCGCGGCGGCCCTGCCTGTCGGCTGGCTCGGCCTTGCGCGCGACCGCGCTCTTTTCGGCTTCGCATGCGGCCGGCTTCGCGGCGCGCGCGACCATCTGCCTGGCGGCGCCGCGCGGCTGAAGGTTCAGGAGCGCCTGAAGAATCCCCGCGCGGGCGCGGCCCGCGAGCGAATCCTTGAGCGCCGAAAGCTCCTGCGAGGCCTGCGGAGCGGCCGCCAGTGCCGCCGCCGCGATTATCAGTACGCCGATTGACCTGTGTTTCATTTTCTTCGCCCGCCTGCTCTGAAGCTTTTCGCGGTCGCGCCGGGCCGTCTCTAATTCTTCCGGCCCCGAAAACCTCTCGCGCCCTGCTTTCTACCTGCAAAACACCGGGCGCCGGGGTTTCGTGGCAACATTTTTTTCGCTTACAATGACGCCCGTCTCGACTAAGACGTTAACAACCAACACGCCGCGGGAGCCCGCCGGTTTGAATTTTTTCGCCACACGCGGCGTCGGCAACAGCGCCCTCGTTCGCCCTGTTAGTGCGGCCGTTCGCTAATAGGTTTCAGAAAAAATCGCCGGCGGGTTTCAATTTTTGCGCACGGGCGCGCCTCGCCGAGCTTCCAGTATGCACGCGGGCGCGAGGCGCGGGCCACGCAATTGTGACGAGACGCCTTCAGGGCTGACGAAGCGCGGGAAACGCGGGACGAGCGGGCGCGCTGTTCGGGAACGAACAGGAGGCGGACAAATCTTAGGAGGAGAGATGAGGTACAGGCGATTCGGGCGGACGGGCTGGCAGGTCAGCGAGATCGGCTACGGCATGTGGGGCATGGGGAGTTGGAGCGGCTCGGACGACGAAGAGTCCATGAACTCCCTCCGGCGCGCCGTCGAGTTGGGCGTCAACTTCTTCGACACGGCATGGGCCTACGGCGAGGGCAGGAGCGAAGCGCTGCTCGGCCGGCTGGTGCGCGAGCACGCCGACAGGCGGCTCTACACGGCCTCGAAAATCCCGCCTAAGAATCGGAAGTGGCCGAGCCGCCGAGAGTACACGCTCGACGAGACGTTCCCTCCCGACCACATAGAGGAGTACGTCCACAGCAGCCTGCGCAACGCGGGCCTCGAAAGCTTCGACCTCATGCAGTTCCACGTATGGGAGGACGCGTGGCTCGAAGACGACCGGTGGGCGAGGAAGATGGACGAGCTTAAAAGCCAGGGGCTCGTCGGCGCCGTCGGCGTAAGCATCAACCGATGGGAGCCGTGGAACGGCGTGCGCGCCGTCCGGAGCGGCCTCGTTGACGCCGTGCAAGTCATCTACAACATCTTCGACCAGAACCCGAAGGACGAACTGTTCCCCGCCTGCCGCGAGATGGGCGTCGCCGTCATAGCGCGCGTCCCCTTCGACGAAGGCACGCTCACGGGGACGCTCACCAAGGAGAGCCGTTGGCCCGAGGGCGACTGGCGCAACACCTACTTCGTCCCTGAGAACCTGATCCCCAGCGTCGAGCGCGCCGACCGCTTGAAGCCCATCGCGGGCCGCGCAGGGATGAGCATGCCAGAGATGGCCCTGCGCTTTATCCTGAGCGAGCCTGCCGTCTCGACCATCATCCCCGGCATGAGGAAGATCAAGAACGTCGAGGCGAACGCCGCGGCGAGCGACGCGGGGCCGCTCCCAGAAGCGGTGCTCGC
>DASPKR010000103.1:0-4378 GCA_035627975.1 Pyrinomonadaceae bacterium
CATCAACGCCGTCAACGTTGACGACGGCGACGAGTTGCTCGGCGTCGTGCTCACGGACGGCACCAAGCGCATCTTCATCGCCACGCACGACGGGCTCGCCATACGCTTCGACGAGCAGGACGTGCGCCCGATGGGGCGCGCGGCGCGCGGCGTGCGCGGCGTTGACCTGCGCAAGGGCGACTACGTCGTCTCGGTCGCGGCCGTCTCGGCGGACGACTCCGAGCGCATGCTCTCGATCTCCGAGTGCGGCTTCGGCAAGCAGACGCCGATCACGACCTACCGCTTGCAGTCGCGCGGCGGCAAGGGCGTCATCAACATGAAGACGACGGAGAAGACCGGCAAGGTCGTCGCCGTCTTCCCCGTCGAGGACGACTCCGAGGTGATGATAATCACGAAGCAGGGCAAGCTCATACGCATCGAGGCCAACGAGATACGCAAGACCGGCCGCGGCGCGCAGGGTGTCCGCCTGATTAAGACCGACGGCGGCGACAAGGTCACTTCGGCCTCGCTCCTCGACGTGTCGGCGCAGGAAGAGGTGGTCGTGGCTTGACGCCTCAACCCCGATATCAGGAACAAAAGTAAAAGCCCCGGCCGCAAACGAACGGCCGGGGCTTTTACTTGCTCGGTGACGCGCTTTCGGGCGCTTCCTTTAGTCAAGCGGCGGAGCCTGCGGCCGACTGCCTGGCCGATAGCGGAGCGGGAAATTCACCGCGAAGACGACGAGTGCGACGACGGGCAGGCGCATACCCTTTATTTTACTTCCACAGAGACGACGCCGCCCGCCGCGCCTTCCTCAACCCTGAGCGTGATTGTCTTCGTCTCGCCGGTTCGCGCTGACTGCGCGAGCGCCTTCACCTCGCTGTCCGAAGACGACTCGACGCGCCGGAACTCGAGCGCGCCGGTCTTCCCGAAGAGTTTCAGGTCTGCGAGCGCGCGTTCGTCGGCCGTGCGGTCGGCGAGCGCCCGCATCGAGAAGCGCTCGCGCGCGAAGCCGCGCATGAGATAGACGTTCCCCGTGTTGAAGGCGCCGAGCCACTCGTTGAGGCGCTCGCCCGCGGGAGTCCCCTGCAAGACGGCCTCCGGAGGGGGCGGCCCTTCGAGCGAGAAGAACTTATCGCCCCTCGACTCCTGCGGGCTCGCGCTTAAGGTCTTAACTGCGTCGAGCGTCGGCGCGCGCCAGAGCTTCAGCGTCGCGTCCTCGCTCGCCGAAGCCAGCAGACTGCCGTCGGGGCTGAAGGCCACGGCCGACGCGCCCTGCACGTGCGCGTGGGCCGAGCGCAACTCCCCGCCCTCCGCCGCTCCCCAGAGCTTCACCCAGCCGTGGTAGCGTCGCTGCCGCTCGTCCACGCTCGCGCCGCCCGCCGCGAGCGTGCGCCCGTCCGGGCTCCACGCGATTGACAGGACGGCCTCCTGCGAGCCCTCCGCCGCGCGCGCTTCGAGCGAGCGCAGGAGGCGGCCCGTCGCCACCTCCCAGAGCTTAACGTCCGGCGCCATGCTGCCGAGGGAGGCGAGCGTGCGGCCGTCGGGGCTGAAGGCGACCGCCCAGATTAAGCTAGCGGCTGCGCCGCGCAAGACCTGCGCTTCGCGGCCCGACTCCGCTCCCCAGAGGCTCACGGTGCCGTCGCCGTTGCCGGCCGCGACCGTGCGCCCGTCCGGCGCCCACGCAACGCTGTAAACGTCTGCGCCCGCGCCCTCCTTGTGCCTGAGACTGCGCAGCTCTCGCCCGGTCGCGGCGTCCCAGAGCCTTACAGTCCCGTCGTTGCTCGCCGTGGCGAGCCTGCGCCCTTCGGGGCTCCAAGCCACCGCCTTGACGGCGAGCGTGTGGCCCGCGAGCGTGCGAAGCTCGTGGCCCGTCGCCGCGTCCCAAATTTTCGCCGTCCAGTCGCGGCTCGCCGTGGCGACGAGTTTCCCGTCGGGGCTGAAGGCCGCGTGATAGACGCCCCAGCCGTGGCCGGCGAGCGTGCGCCGCTCGCGCCCCGACTCTGTATCCCAAAGCTTGACGGTGCCGTCCCAACTCGCCGTTGCAATCAGCCGCCCGTCCGGGCTGAACTCGACGCCGTAGATGCGCTCCGTGTGGCGCGGCTGCGGAGAGTAGGCCGCCGCCAGGGGGTCGCGCCCCGCCGTCTGCGCGCAGCACAGGTTGGTCGAAATTAAAGTGAGGGCTAGAGCGTAAGAGAGACTTCGGGCGCGAGTGTTCATGTGCAGACCGGCCGGCCGCCGTTGCTCCTCGAAGCTTGAACGAGCTTCACCGTCACGCCCCTAAAGACACCCGCCCCAGCCGCGCGGTTCCTTCATTCTTCACCGCCCTGCGCCGCCTGCGCGGGCGCGCCCTCGCCTTCGACCCAGACGGAGCCGTCCTCGAAGAACTCTTTTTTCCAGATGGGGACGGTGCGCTTCAACTCGCGTATGGCCCACTCGCACGCCTCGAAGGCGGCGCGCCGATGCGGGGCGCTGACGCTTATGACGACCGAGGTCTCGCCTATCTCCGTCCGTCCCGTGCGGTGGACGATGCCGATGTGCGCGATGTCGAAACGATTGTGTGCCTCGCGCCCGAGCCGCCGCATCTCGGCGAGGGCCATCGGCGCGTAGGCTTCATAGACGAGGTAGAGCGTGCGCCCGCGCCCCGCTGTGAACTCGCGCGCGTAGCCGTCGAGCGTGACCGTCGCGCCGCAGCGGCGCGGGACTACGCGGCGCGCGACCGAGCCCACGTCAATCGGCCCGGTCGTAAGCTCGAAGAAGTCCTGCGCGCCGTCGCCGCCGCCTTCGCCTTCCGAGCCGCCGCTCACGGGCGGGAAGATGGCGACCTCGCTGCCGTCCTCGACCGGGGCGCCCAGGTCTCTGACGTACTCCTGATTGACCGCGACGAGCAGCGCCGGTCGCAGGCGCCGCAGGGCGGGGTGATCCGCGAGCACGCGCTCCAGAACGTCGCGGGCGGTGGCGGGGCCTTCGAGCGTGAGCGACAAGTCTGAGGCGGAGGCCGCCTCGCGCGCCGCGCCGAAGAGGAGGACGCGCACGCCGACGCGCGTGCTTTCTCCCGCGCCCGTCATCATTCGAAGCCCACGGGGCGGCCCGCGTGGCCGTTGCCTTTGGCGAGGTCGTGCGTGCGCGCGCGGCTCTCGTACGGGCCGACGGCCTGCTTGAGCAGCGCGTAGAGGCGCCGCAGCCGCTCCGTCGTCGAGTGAAGCTCCAAAAGCTGCTGCTTGGCCTCAGCGTCCATCTCGACCACGGCGGCGACGAGGAAGGAGAGGCGCTCGGGCTCGCCCTCGGGGAGTTCAGGCAGTTGGCCGCGCTCGTCGCTTATGGCGCGCATGGCGCGGGCGATGCGCATGAAGACCTCGGTGACTTCGCGGGCGCGCTTCGCGAGGAGCCGCGGGTCTTCCTCGTCGTCCTCGAAGAACTCGACGCGGCCGACCAGGTACGGGTCGCCGCGCTCGACGTACTCCGCGAGCCGGTAACGCACGAGCCCGAGCGTGAGGATGTTGGAGCGCCCGTCCGGGAGCTGCTGCGCCTCTACGACTTCGGTCGCGCAGCCGACGTGGCCGACCGTGGGGCGCTCGCCCTCACCGGAGTTCGGGTCGAAGTAAGAGAGGCCGAAGAGGTTGTTCGAGACGCGCACGTCCGCCAGCATGCGCCGGTATCGCTCCTCGAAAATGTGGAGCGGCAGCGGCACGCCTGGGAAGAGCACGAGCGGGAGCGGGAAGAGCGGAAGCTCCCGCACGCCTCTTACTTTTTCCAGTGCGTCGGACATGGGTTAGCCGTCAGCAGTCAGCTATCAGCGCTCAGCCGAAGACGATGATTGGAAGAGTGATTCTTGTTCCCGTCAGTCGTTGCTGACGGCCGACAGCTGATCGCTGATCGCTCTTCCCGCGTTGCGCTCGAGCGCGTGGAGCGCGGCCGGGGCCGGCGCCGCGGCGGTTTCATTCGGGTGGGCAGGCCTGTCTTGCACGTCCGCGGCGGGGCGCGCGCCGAGCTTCTGCTCTATCAGGTCGAGGATGCTCTCGGGCGATTCGTCGCCGAGCGCGCGGCGTTTGGCTTCGAGCACCAGCTCTGCGATCTCGCGGGCGCGGTCGCGGAAGCGGTTGTCGCGTGCTATCAGGTCTTCGACTATTCGGCGCTCGCGCTCCGCGCGCGAGGTGTCTGCGTCGAGGCCGGCGGCGACGGCGTACTCGACGGGGACGCTCTGGTTCTTGACCATGACGTGGAGCGCGCCCGTCGCCTTGAGCGCCTCCTCCCGGATCTTCCGCAAATCCAGGAGCGAGTTCTTGAAGCCCAGATGCCCGCGGAGCGCTATCTCGATGATGGGCGCGGGCGCGCCGGAGCCGGGGTCGTGCGGGCGCGCCTCGCGCGCGACCGCCTCCATGACGCCCGCGTGGACGGC
>DASPKR010000104.1:0-12350 GCA_035627975.1 Pyrinomonadaceae bacterium
AGATAGTGCCGCCGAAGTTGCGCCCCGTGACGCCGCCTATCAGGTCGAAGGCTATCGAGCCGGCCGTGATGGCGAGCTGCACGGCGAGCCCCTGCGCGGCGTGGAAGCGCGTGCGCGTCTCAGTGCGCGGGACGATGATTAGCTCGACGACGGCCGCGACCAGGCCTATCCAGAATGGCAGGTAGGGCAGCACGTTCGCGATGTTCTCGGGTATGCCGAGCTTCTCGACGGGGCGCGAGCTTGGGCCGGGCTGCTGCTGGTAGCCGTAGGCGCCCGCGGGGTTGTAGGGCGACGAAGGCCCCGGAGGCGGCGCCGTGGTCGCGGGCGGCTGGTGCGGCCCCGCGCCGAAAGTCGTGAAGGGCTGCGGCTGCGGCGCGCGCGGCGGCTGGTACGTGGGCGGCACGAAGACAGACGGGTACGAGTCAGACAGCTCCTCGCCGAAACGGCGCGTCGGCTCTTCGAGAGCGGGGTCGCGACGAGGCAGGGGCGTTGTCTCCTCGCCCGCGCCGACGCCGCCCGTCCCGCCCATGAGCGGCTCTGTTCGCCGCACGAAGTCGGGGTCGAGCGGGTCTGTGTCGTACTTGCTCTTCTTCTCCGTCATGCCGTCTTTTACGAATCGAGCGGCGCTCGGGTTCTCTTGCGGCCTACCCTCCGCCCTCCAGCGCCGCGGGCTCCCAGCGCCCCTCCCTCTCGGAGATGCGGAAGGCGCGCACGACGCACTCGCCGCCCGCGCGCGAGCCGATTATCAAATAAACGGCCGAAGGATAAAAGGCGAGCCTCACGTCCGTCGGCGACGGCCGCGGCTCTTCCGAGCGCGGGTGCGAGTGGTATATCGCCACCAGCTCCTCGCCGCGCTCGCGCATGAGGCGCTGCGCGGCGAAAAGCTCCTCGGGCGCGGCCTCGTAGGCCGTGAGCCTGTCGCCGGCCACGTTGCGCAGCCGATAGACCGACTCGGCCCGCCCCGCGCGCCCGCCCAGGAGGCCGCAGCACTCCTCGGGCGCCGCCTCGCGCGCGTGCGCGCAAAGCTGCTCGGCCAGCTCGCGCGGAAGCTTTATGGCCGGGAGGCTCGCTGTCACGGCGGTCAGAGCCCCTCACCTGCCGCGCAGCTCGTTCTTGACGACGGCGCCGCCCTTCATTACGAAGGCGACGCGCTCGAGCTCGGTCACGTCCCTGAGCGGGTCGCCGCGGACGGCGATGAGGTCGGCGAAGCGGCCGGCCTCGAGAGTGCCGACGCGGTCTGACCAGCCGAGCAGGTCTGCGGCGTTAAGGGTCGCGGCCTGTATGGCCTGCGCGGGAGTCATGCCCCAGCGAACCATGTGCGCGAACTGCTTGCCGTTCCACCCGTGCGGATAGACTCCGGCGTCCGTGCCGTAGGCCACCTTGACGCCGGCGCGGACGGCCTTCTGGAAATTCTCGCGCTGCGTGCGCCCGACGAGCTTCTCCTTCTCGATTATCTTGTCGGGGTAGCCGAGGCGCGAGAACTCCGCGAGGATGTAGTCGTCGTTATAGACGTCGGCTACGAGGTAGGTGCCGCGCTGCTTCATCAGGCGTATGCCCTCCTCGTCGAGGAAAGAGCCGTGCTCGATGGAGGCGACGCCGGCCCGGACGGCGCGCTTGATGCCCTCGGCCCCGTGCGCGTGCGCGGCGACCTTCCTGCCCCACATCGCGGCCTCGTCCACGGCCGCGGCCATCTCCTCCTGCGTGTACTGCGGGGCGCCGACGGACTCCTCCTCGGAGAGCACGCCCGCGGTCGCGACGAGCTTGATCAAGTCGGCGCCGTTCTTGACCTCGAAGCGTATGAGCTTGCGTATCTCGGCCTCGCCGTCGGCGATGCCCGAGAACTGGCCGAACTTGATGTAGGGCGAGAAGCCCGTGAGGTCTGCGTGGCCGCCCGTCGCGCCGACGGCGAGCGTGGCGACCTGCATGCGCGGCCCTTGAATGGTGCCCGCGTTGATGGCGTTGCGCAGCGCGACGTCTATGAACTCGCCGGAGCCCACGTCGCGCACGGTCGTGAACCCTGCCTCCAGCGTGCGCCGCGCATAAACGTGCGCGACGACGGCGTAGTCAATGGGGCTGCGGCGGAAGATGTCCTCGTAGTAGTTGGTCGGCTGCGAGGTGATGTGCGTGTGGCAGTCTATGAGGCCGGGTAGGATGGTCGCGTCGCCGAGGTCTATGACTTCGACCCCGGCCGGCACGCTCAGGCGCGCGCCCGCGGCCGTGACGCGCTCGCCCTCTACGAGCACGACGGCGTCGCGCACGACCGAGCCGCTCCGCACGTCTATCATCCGCGCGGCGCGAACCGCGAGCCGCTTCGGCGCCGCGGCCTTCTCCGCCCCCTGCCCCGACTGCGAGCGCGCCCCGGGCTGCCAAGCTAGCAGCGACAAAAGCAGTGCGCAGACGAAACGTTTCATTCTCTTCTCCTCCGTCAATGCCCGCGCCCGGCTTCGAGCGCCCGCCTGAGTGTGGCGAGCGCGCCGAGGTGGTAAGCGTTGTGGTCGGCGACGAGCAGCGCCTCGCGCAGGACTGTCTGGCCGTCGCCGTGAGGTATCCGCGCGTAGAGGTCAACGGACGGGTCTGCGACAAGCTCCTCCACCGCCCCGAGGTCTGCGCGGAAGGCTTCGGCGCTCGCCCGCCACGCGGCCTCGTCGGCCTCGGCGCCCTCCGGCGGCCAGTATCCCTCGGGCCACGGCGGCGAGACGTGCGCGGCCGAGCGGCTGAACTCCAGTATGTCCCACTGCGCGATGCGCATGTGCTCCAGAAGCCGCCAGGGCGTGTACGGCACTCCTGCGGCACGCCCGTTCATTAGCCCGGCGGGGAAGTCGTTAACCACCTCGTCGAACTTGATGTGCGCGCCTCCGCCCCGTAGAAGGTAGAGCAGGTGCTCGCGCAGGGCTCGGTCTCTGTCTCCGTCACTCATGGCTTGAAAACGCCTTTCAGTCTTCCGCGATGCGTATGCGAAGCTCGTCCAGCTGCTGCGCCTCTATCTCACCGGGCGCGTCTATCATGAGGTCTGCGGCCGAGGCGGTCTTGGGGAAGGCCATCACGTCGCGTATGTTCTCGATGCCCGTGAGCGCCATCATAAGGCGCTCGATGCCGGAGGCGATGCCGCCGTGGGGCGGCGTGCCGTACTCCAAGGCGTCGAGGAAGAAGCCGAAGCGAGCGCGCGCCTTCTCTTCTGAGAGGCCGAGCGCCTTGAAGACCAGCCGCTGCACGTCGCGGCGGTGGATTCTTACCGAGCCGCCCGCCACCTCTATGCCATTGACGACGGTGTCGTAAGCCTTCGCGCGTATCCGGCCGAGCAGGTCCGTCTCGCCGCCCTCGAGCGCGCTCTCTAGGAGCGGCAGGTCTTCGTCGAGCGGCGACGTGAACGGGTGGTGCATCGCGTAGTATCGCCCGTCCGACTCGTCGTACTCGAACATCGGGAACTCCGTCACCCACAGCGGCGCGAACGCGCCCTGCGGCGCGAGTTTCTCCCTGCGCGCGACCTCGATGCGCAGGGCGCCGAGCGAGGCCGCGACCGTCTTCGCGCCCCCCGCGACGACGAGCACGGCGTCTCCCTTCTCCGCCCCGGCCGCCGACGCCATGCGCGTCACCGCCTCCTCCCCCAATGCTTTCAGGAGCGACGAGTGCAGCTCGTCGCCGAGCTTGACCCAGGCGAGCGCGCCCGCGCCGTATCGCCTGACGAACTCCTGCAGCTCGTCGAGAGCCTTGCGCGACAGGTGCGCGCCGCCCCTGACCACGAGCCCCTTGACCTCGCCGCCCTTTTCGAGCGCCGAGGCGAAGGGCGCGAACGTAGTCCCACCGACCGCCGCGGAGAGGTCTTGCAGCTCCATCCCGTAGCGCAGGTCGGGCTTGTCCGAGCCGAAGCGGCGGAGCGCCTCGGCGTAAGAAAGCCGAGGGAACTGCGCCGGAAGCTCCGCGCCGACGAGGCGGAAGACGCGAACCAGCAAGCCTTCTATCAGCCTGTAAACCTGCTCGCGCGTGGCGAAGCTGAACTCAACGTCCAGCTGCGTGAACTCGGGCTGTCGGTCGGCCCGCAGGTCTTCGTCGCGGAAGCAGCGCGCTATCTGGTAATACTTGTCGAGCCCGGCGATCATGCAAATCTGCTTGAAGATCTGCGGCGACTGCGGCAGCGCGTAGAACTTCCCCGGATAGAGGCGCGAAGGCACGACGTAGTCGCGCGCCCCCTCGGGCGTTGACTTGATGAGGATGGGCGTCTCTATCTCGGTGAAGCCCTGCTCGTTCATGTAGGAGCGAATCTCCGCGACGGCGCGGTGGCGAAGGCGCAGGTTGGACTGAAGCTGCGGGCGGCGCAAATCCAGGTAGCGGTACTTGAGACGCACCTCCTCGGCCGCGAGCTTGTCGGGCGGGGCGTCGAGCTGGAAGGGCGGCGTGCGCGCTTCGTTGAGGACGAGAATCTCTCGCGCGCGAACCTCAATGTCGCCGGTCGAGAGCTTGGGGTTGCGCGCCGACTCGTCGCGCAGCACGACTTCGCCGCGGACGGCGACGACGTACTCGCCGCGAACCTCCTTGGCACGCGCGTGCGCCTCGCCGGCCTCGTCGGCGTCGAAGACGATCTGCGTCAACCCGTCGCGGTCTCTCAAGTCAACGAAAGTCAGCGGCCCGAAGTCGCGGCGCACCGCGACCCAGCCCATCAAGACGACGGTCTTCCCGGCGTCCCCCGCGCGCAGCTCGCCGCACGAGTGTGTCCGCTCCAACTCTCCCAGGTGGTCAAGGTTGATTGCCATAATCTTAATCATCGCGCAGCGCGCGGGCCGCCTCTTCGCGCTTTACGGTGCGCTGCTCGCCGGTCTTCATCTTCTTTAGCGCGACCTCGCCGCGCGCTCGCTCTTCGTCGCCGATGACGACGACGAAGGGGACGCCGCGCGAGGAGGCGTACTTGAGCTGCTTGCCGAGCTTGTCGGCCTCGGGGTAAACGTCCACGCGCAACCCGGGCGCCTCGCGCCTGAGCGCGGCGGCGAAGGCGAGCGAGTCGCGCACCGATTCTTCGTCCCATATCGTCACGAGCACGTCTGCCGCAGCGCCCTCCAAATCTTCCGGGAACATCCCGCGCTCGGCCATGACGACGATGATGCGCTCCATGCCCAGCGAGAAGCCGCACGCGGGGACTACGCGGCCGGAGAACATGCCGACGAGGTTGTCGTAGCGCCCGCCGCCGCCGAGAGAGCCGGCGAGGTCGGGGACGTTTATCTCCATAATCGCGCCCGTGTAGTAGGAGAGGCCGCGCGCGAGGCTCGGGTCAATCTTTATCTTGTCGGCGACACCGTAGGCCGCTACGTGCTCGACTATCTGGCGCAGATTCTCTATGCCGAGCGCGCCTGCGTCGTGGCCTCCGACGAACTCGACGAGGCGGCCGAGCGCGGCGTGGTTGTACGCTCCCCGCTGAGACACTTCGGCCGCGCGGTCGCCGTCGGCGACGAACTCCGCGGCGCGCTCAAGCTCGGGCAGCCTCTCGAAGAAGCCGAGCAGCCGGTCGCCGCTCTCGGCCCCTATGCCGCGCGAGGCGAGCT
The DNA here is from genome assembly GCA_035627975.1 of Pyrinomonadaceae bacterium. Lineage (GTDB taxonomy): Bacteria > Acidobacteriota > Blastocatellia > Pyrinomonadales > Pyrinomonadaceae > QHXN01. The sequence continues at coordinate 5,532 of DASPKR010000104.1, forward strand.
CGCGCGCGACGCCCTCGCGGCCGACCTTGTCGAGCTTGTCGAGCGCGACGAGGGCGTCGCCGTGCTTGTCGGCCGTTATCCCCGCGGCTTCGAGGACGCCTGCGAGCACCTGCCGGTGGTTGAGCCGGATGGTGAAGTTCGTGAAGCCGAGGCTGTTGAGCGCGTCGCTCGCGGCGGCGATTAGTTCGGCCTCGACGACGGGCGAGCGGGTGCCGATGCAATCAACGTCGCACTGGTAGAACTCTCGGAAGCGGCCGCGCGCGGGGCGGTCTGCGCGCCAGACGGGCTGAATCTGGTAGCGCTTGAAAAACCTGGGGAGCCTGTCGCCGTACTCTGCGACGACGCGCGCGAGCGGCACAGTCAGGTCGTAGCGGAGCGCGAGGTCTGCCTCGCCCGTCCGCTCGTGCTCGCCGCGCTTGAGGATTTTGAAGACGAGCTGGTTGCCCTCCTCGCCGTACTTCCCCATGAGCGTCTCGATGTTCTCGACCGCCGGAGTCTCCATCGGCTCGAAGCCGTAGCGCTCATAGACGCCCTTGATGGCATTGATGACGTGCTCGCGCCGCCGCACGTCGGCGGGCAGGAAGTCGCGCATGCCACGCGCCGGTTGTGTTTTACCTGGCATCCGTTCAGCGGAAGATCGAGTAGCCGACGTAGAAAAGGTTCGCGTCGAAGCCGGGGTTGTTCGCGGCGCGGTAGCCGTTTGAGAGGTGTTGATACCTGTAGCCGACCGTCCACGCCCGGCGCGCGCCGACCTTCCACTGGACGCCGCCGCCGAAGTCGGCCGTGAAGTTGAACTGCGCGCCGTCGCGGTCGGGGACGCGCTCGCCGAAGTAGAGGAAGCCGCCGCTCGCCTGCGCGAAGGGCTGCCACTTCTCCCTGCGACGGAAGTTCACCTGGAAGCCGACGGGCGAGAGGCCCGCGCCCGTAATGGTCTTTCGCTCGCCCCCGCCCGCGGGGAAAGAGAGCGAGGCGAGCGGGACGGCGTCGAGCGTGTACTTGAGCGCGACATGATCGCCGCGCGCGAGCAGGCGCGCGAAGCGGACGGCGACGACGCCGAGGCGCGCGCCCTCGGTCTTGCCGATGAGCGTCGGCGAGCCCGGCGAGAAGCCGCCCCAGACGCCGTACTCGTTGACCGGCCTCTCGGAGCCGTAAGAGCCGCCGATGAGTTGCTCGCCGTCTCCGGCCGCCGGCTTCACGCTTGAGCCGCCGGGCGCGAGCGAGGCGCGCTCCTGCGCCGCCGCTGCGGCCGCGAGCAAAAGCAGGATGACGACGGCTCCGCCGTTGCGAATCATGGCCCCCTCATTCGCCTTCGATGCCGTACTCCTCCCGGTACTGGCGCGTGTAGCCGACGTAGTTCTGCCAGAACACGTCGAGCCCGGCCACCTCCTCGTCGGTCAACTCCCTTTTGACCTTAGCGGGGAAGCCCATGACGAGCGAGCGCGGCGGGATTATCGTGCCGGGCGAGACGAGCGCGCCCGCCGCTATCAGAGACTTCTCGCCGACCTCGACGCCGTCCATCACGACCGAGCCCATCCCGACCAGACACCCCCGGCCGACGCGGCAGCCGTGGAGCGTGACGTTGTGGCCGACGGTCACCTCGTCTTCCAGAATGGTCGCGTGCGTGCCGTTGGCGACGTGGACGACCGAGCCGTCCTGAATGTTGGTGCGCTCGCCGATGCGTATGTAGTAAACGTCGCCGCGCACGACTGCGCCGAACCAGACGGACGAGCCGGCGCCGATGTGCACGTCGCCGATTATCTGCGCGCTGTCCTCGACGAACGCGGTAGGGTGAATCTGCGGCGACTTGCCTCGGAAGGGTCGAATCATAAAGGGGCGGGCGCTCCTGCTGAAAAAGGCTTACGGCTCGGTGGCGAAAACGTAGCACGGCCGCCGCGCGCCGGGCAAGCAAGGCGGTAACCGCGACCCGCGGCCGTTCGTGCTACAATCGCCCGGCCGGCTTAAGGAGAGAAGAGAGACGTGCCGACGGAGACCCCGCCTCCATACTTCCCGCAGAATCCGCTCTCGCCGGGAGACGAGAAGACGGCCCGAAGGGTCAGGCTCGCCTTCTACGGCTGCGCCGCGCTCGCTGCGCTGGCCGTCCTCGCCGCCGTAGTCGGATTGGTTTACCTCGTCCGCTCGCTCCTTTAAGCGGCCCGCCGGGCTGCCGCGTTAAGTGATGGACAGACGAAATCCCCCCCTCCTGCTCTTCGGCGCGGCGGCGCTCACGCTGCTGCTCGCGCCGTTGTGCGCCGCGGCGCGCGACTCCCGGAAGGCGAGCGACGAGTGGCTGAGCGTGCGGTCGCAGAACTTCCTCGTCGTCGGCCAGGCGGGCGAGGACGAGATGAGGCGCGCCGCGCAGAGGCTCGAAGAGTACCGCGCTGCCTTCTCGCGCCTGCTCTCCGGCGAGCACTTCGACTTCTCAGTCCCCACGACCGTCATTCTCTTCCGCGACGACGCGGCCTACACGCCCTACAAGCCCCTGCTCGGCGGCAGGCTCGCCGCGGGCGTCGCCGGCCACTTCCAGCCCGGCGCCGAGGTCAACTACATCACCATCGCGCTAGACTCCGAAGGCGGGCGCGACTCTTCCACACTCCTGCACGAGTACGCGCACCTGCTCGTCAACAACTACTTCCGCCTCGCGCCGCTTTGGGTCAAGGAGGGGCTCGCCGAGTACTACAGCACGGCACGCCTCTCGAAAGACCGCAGGCGCCTTACGCTCGGCGGCCCGATACGCGCCCGCGCGCGGGCGCTGCGCGCGGGCGCGTGGCTCCCCCTGCGAACGCTCTTCGCCGTTGACCAGCAGTCGCCCCACTACTTCGAGGCCGGGAAGCGCGGCGAGTTCTACGCCGAGTCGTGGGCGCTCGTCCATTACCTGATGTCCGCGGGCAGGCGCGAGCAGTTCTCGCGTCTGCTCGGGCTGCTGGCCGAAGGGGCGACGATTGACGACGCGCTGCGCGAGGCTTTGCATACGGACGCCGCCGCGCTCGAAGCAGAGCTTTTGGCTTATGTCGCGGCAAACAGGTACGCGGAGAGGACTGAGGCGATTGACGGCGCGCGCGCGGCCGCAGAGCAGATGCCCGTCCGCGCTCTCTCGCGCGCGGAGTCGCTCTACTACCTCGGCGACCTTCTGCTCCGCTCGGACAGGCGCGACGCGGCCGAGGAGCACCTGCGCCGCGCGCTCGAAGCCGACCCGTCGCTCGCCGCCGCCAACGTCTCGATAGGCGTGCTGCTCAAGGCGCGGGGGAGCTACGCCGAGGCGCGCGCGCATCTCGAACGCGCGACGGCCTCCGACCCGTCCAGCCACCTCGCCCATTATCACTTGGCCGACACGCTCTACCGCGAGGGCGTTGGCGAGGGCTTGAAGGAGCCTTCGATCAGCGCCTTCGAGGAGAAGACCTCGCGTGTGCGCGCCGGGCTCGTGCGCGCCTCGGAGATTGCGCCGGGCTTCGTAGAGGCACGGAAGCTCCTCGCGGCCGTCGAGCTCGACAGGGGCGCCGGCCCCGACGAGGCCGCCGCGGTGCTTGTGCGCGCGCTCGCTGTGGCGCCGCGCCGCGCCGACTTAAAACTGCTGCTCGCGCAGGCCCTCACCGCGAAGGGCGACTTCGCGGGCGCGCGCAGGCTCACGGCCGAGGTCGAGGCCCACGGCGGCGACCCGCTGCTGCGCGAGCAGGCCCGCAGGGTCTTCGCGCACATCGCCGAGCGCGAGGAGCGCGAGGCCGCGGCGCGCGAGAGGGAGCGCGAAGAGGCTGCGCGCGCCGAGCAGGCCGAGGCAGCCGAGCCCGGCCCCTTGCAGCCCTGCGACATGCCCCTGCGCGGGCCGCAGCGTAAGGCCCTTCGGTTCGACGGCGCCCAAGCCTGCGGCCGCCTCCTGCGCATAGAGTGCGACGAGGGCGACTCCGTCTCGCTCCTCTTCGAGGGCGGCGAGCGCATCCTGCGCCTGCGCGCGGCGGCGCTCAACCGCATACGCTTCGTCACCTACACGGCGCAGGTCAAGACGGGCCAGCTCACCTGCGGCCCGCGCCAGCCCGCCGACTACGTCCTCGTCACATACCGCCCGCGCCGCGACGACAAGTCCGCAACGGACGGCGAGGCCGTCGCCGTCGAGTTCATCCCCGAAGGCTGGAACAACTGAAAAGAAGTAGTCAGTAGAAAGGCAGTCCTACTGGCTACTGTGATTCCGTGTAGATGGAGACGGCGTAGCGCAGCTCTTCGTCCATGTAGAGGTTTATGGTGCGGATGGCTTCGAGGTGCGGGAGCGGGTCTGCGTGGCCTCTGGGGGCGCGAAGCAGCCCGGCGACGTGGTCGGAGAGGATCGTGCGTAGCAGCGAGGTCTCGCGCACGAGGTCGCGGGCGCGGTAGCCCTGGCGGAAGCGCGTGTAGGCGTGGACGCGCGCCTCATGCGTGTTCTCGATGGTCGGCCGGCGGCCCGAGCGCAGGACGGCGCAGACTTCTTCGATTAGCTGGGGGACGTGGTCAACGAGGCCGCCCTCCGTCAAGTCTTCGTCCGAGCGGATGGTGGCGTCCGACCGAACGGCCTCGACCCACGCCTCGACCAGCCGGCCGGCGCCCGACTCTATACGGTTAGCTATCTCGGTCAGGGGCATTTCGTTGTTGCGGCGGCGCGCCCACCCCGCAGAAGGCCACGCCCTCCTCGACGCACTCCTCGAACTCCTTGCCCTGGGTGAGCTTCACGTGGCGGAGGAAGCCGTAGATGCGCGCTATCTCTTCGCCGTCGAAGCCTAAGCCCCGGAGGAACGCGTCGCTCCCGCGGAACGTGAGCGGGTAGGCGACCACTCGGAACTCAAGCTGCGTCGTCTCGTGCAGCTTCATTATCACGTCGTGCAGGTCTTTCAGGACGATGAACGACGAGATCAGGCAGTCGTAGCTGCCGCGGCTCGCGCGCGTCAGCAGGTACTGGTAGTCGTTATTGTAATTCGAGACGAACTGGTCGAAATCGTCCTGGCTGATCATCAAGGCGCTCCCCTGGCCGAAGCCTTCTCCGCGGGTGTGGAAGGGGGAACGCGGTCGGTCTGCACGTCGGCGGTGTTCGTTGTCGGCGCGCGTCGCCCGCTTCGCCTTCGACGAGAAACCTCGTGGGGGAGAGAGACGGCCTCGGTCGTCGCGCTCGGGCGGCCGCGGCGCGCGGCCCCGTTTCTTTACGCCAACTGCCGTGCGGGAGTCAATCCCCGCCGCGCGCTTTCGCGCCGGGGTCAGACGCCCAGGCCGCGGCCGAGGCGGGCCACCGCGCGCCAAAGCTCGGCCGGCTCGACGGGCTTGGCGAGGTGCGCCTGGAAGCCTTCGGCGAGCGCGCGCACGCTGTCCTCGGCGCGGGCGTAGGCCGTGAGCGCGAGCGCCGGGACGCGGCGCGCGGCCGGGAGGCCGGCCGCCGCCTCGCCCGCGCGCACGCGGCGTATCAGCTCGTAGCCGTCGCCGCCGGGCATGCCTATGTCGCTTACGAGCACGTCGGCGCCGTCGCGCTCCAGCGCCGCGAGCGCCTCGCCGGCTGACGAGGCGGCGGAGACTTCTGCCCCGCGGCCCGCGAGCATCGTGCGCAGCAGCGCGAGCGTCTCGGCGTCGTCGTCCACGACGAGCACGCGCAGCCCGCTCAGGAATGCGGGGCTCGGGTTGCGGATTTCGTACCCTTCATCAATACGGCCCCCGTCTTTGCCCTCGTCAATCCGCAACCCGCGCTCCGCATCCCGCAGTAAAGGGAGCCTGACGGTGAAGACGCAGCCGCTCCCCGAGCCTTCGCTCTCGGCGCGCACGGTGCCGCCGTGCAGCTCGACTAAATGGCGGACTATCGCGAGCCCGAGGCCGAGGCCGCCGTGCTCGCGCGTCGTCGAGCCGTCGGCCTGGCGGAAGCGGTCGAAGACGTAAGGCAGGAAGTCCGGCGCGATGCCGCAGCCGGTGTCGCTCACGGAAATCTCCGCGTGGCCGTCGCGCTCCGTGAGCGCGACGGCCACACGCCCGCCCTGCGGCGTGAACTTGACGGCGTTCGTGAGCAGGTTCCAGACGATCTGCTGTAGGCGGTCGGGGTCGCCGGAGACGTGGACGTCTGGCTGGTCGGCGCCCGGCCCCTCTATCTCGATGCCCTTCGCCTGGGCCGCTAGCCGCACGGCCTCGACCGCCTCGGCTACCACCCTGCCCAGAGCGACGCGCTCGACTTCGAGCCGCATCTTCCCCGAGATGAAGCGCGAAACGTCGAGCAGGTCGTTGATTATCTGCTTCTGCGCGCGGGCGTTTCGCTCGATGACGGCCGCCGCGCGTCGCGCCGCAGCGTCGTCTAGCTGGCCCGAGTTGAGCAGCAGCGCCCAGCCCTGTATGGCGGTGAGGGGCGTGCGGAGCTCGTGCGAGACGGTGGCTAGGAACTCGTCCTTGAGGCGGCTCGCCTCCTCTGCCTCTGCGCGCAGGCGCCGCTCCTGTCCGAGCAGGCGCGCGCGCTCGGCCTCCGCGCGCAGGCGCCCCGTTATGTCGCGCGCGATTACGGAGGCGCCGACGACGCGGCCGCCCTCGCCCTCGACGGGCGAGACCGTGAGCGAGACGTTCACGCGCGAGCCGTCCTTTCGCACCCGCTCGGTCTCGTAGTGGTCAACGTGCTCGCCGCGGCGCAGGCGCTCGAGTATGGAGTCGAGCTCGCCCGCCTGCCCGGGCGGGATGAGCAGCGATACGCTACGGCCCAAGACCTCGGGGGCCGCGTAGCCGTAGAGCCGCTCGGCGCCGGCGTTCCAGCTAGTTATCGTGCCGTCGAGCGTCTTGCTGAAGATGGCGTCGTCGGAGGTCTTGATTATCGAGGCCAGCACGTCGGCGCGGCGCGCCTCG
>DASPKR010000105.1:0-12699 GCA_035627975.1 Pyrinomonadaceae bacterium
CCCCGGCGGCTACGAGTGGGCCGGCTCGACCGGCTACGTCCAATCCCTCCTCGACAACGTCCTCCCCACCCCGGTCTCGTAGAGGGCGCGGCTCGCCGGGTCGTTCGAGAGCTTGACGAGGAACTCGATCTCGTCGTCCTCGGGCGCGCTGGCGATGGCGAAGTAGGCCGCGCCGGCCGCGCCGACGCGCAGGCGCGCGACCTGTCCGGGCCGGAAGTCGAGGCCGTGCGGCGGCGCGGCGCCTTCGGGCAGGGCGTCGAAGGCGCGGATGTCGCGGGCCTCCTCGTGGACGCGTTGGATGACGAGCGTGCGACTCCCCTGGTCACTCATAAGGGCTTCCCGGCGATGAATGTTTGGGTTTGCGGAACGCGGCGAGTGTAGCGCACGGCGGCGCGGGCCGTCCAGAAGGTGGGTTTCGAGTTGCGGGTTTCGGGTTTCGTGTTTAAAACTCTCTCTTCAACCCGAAACTCGAAACGCGGAACTCGTAACCTCTGTATGAAGCGCTCCCCGCTCGTGGTCATCCTCCTGACGGTCTTCATCGACCTCGTCGGCTTCGGCATCGTCATCCCCGTCCTGCCGTACTACCTGGAGAGCGAGCGGTTCCGCGCCTCGCCGATCGCGCTGGGGCTACTCTTCTCGTCCTACTCGGTGATGCAGCTCATCTTCTCGCCGGTGCTCGGCCGGTGGTCGGACAGGCACGGGCGGCGGCCCGTCCTGCTTCTGAGCCTGATCGGGTCGGGCGTCGGCTTCGTCATCCTCGGCGCGGCCGAGACGCTCCTGATGCTCTTCGTCGGGCGCATCATCGCGGGCATCACGGGCGGCAACATCTCGACGGCGCAGGCCTACATCGCCGACGTGACGACGCCCGAGGACCGCGCCAAGGGGATGGGGCTGTTCGGCGCGGCCTTCGGGCTCGGCTTCATCTTCGGCCCGGCCATCGCCGGGGTGTTGAGCCCCATTGACATAAGCCTGCCGTTCTACTTCGCGGGCGCGCTCTCGTTCGCGAACGCCGTGCTGCTCTACTTCACCCTGCCCGAGACGGTGACGCCCGGCCACCCGGCGCGCTCGACCCGCAGGGGCTGGGCGCACTTCGCCCACAGCCTGCGCCAGCGCAGGCTCGCGCTCGTCGTCGGCATCTACTTCCTCTTCGTCGTCGCCTTCTCGATAATGACGACCGTCTTCGCGCTCTTCACGATGTACCGCTTCGGGTACGACGCGGCGCACAACGGCTACCTGTTCGCCTACATCGGCCTGCTGGCGGTGATAGTTCAGGGCGGGTTGATAGGCAGGCTGGTGAGGCGCTACGGCGAGCTGCCGCTCGTCATCGTCGGCGCGCTGCTGCTCGGGATAAACTTGATAATACTGCCTTACGTCGGGCCGCTCGCGGGCGGGATTGCCGGCCTGCTGGCCGTGATGACCTGCTTCTCAATCGGCAACTCCTTCGCGACGCCCACGCTCACCTCCCTCGCGTCGAAGAGCGTGGGAGAGGCCGAGCAGGGCGGCGTAATGGGCGTGACGCAGTCGGCCGCTTCTCTCGCGCGCGCCATCGGCCCGGCCGTCGGCGGCTGGCTCATCTACAGCGCGACGGCGCCGCGCCACATTGACGACAACTCCGTCCGGCTCACCTTCTTCACCGCCTCCGGCATAATGTTCGCCGCCCTCGCGCTCGCCCTCTACCTGCGCCGCGAGCCCGAGCCGCTCGGCTAAATTTTCCTTTGCTCACCAGATTGAAGGGACGGCGGTCTCGTCAATCTCTATCGCGTCGCCGTCGGGCAGGATGTGCACGAGGCGCGCGCCGCGCGCACGGAGGGGCGGGCCGAGCAGGCCGACGCGGTGGCAGTTGGCGCGGGGGCGCGAGTGCGTGGTGAGGGGGCGCGATTCCGAGCACATGAGGGCGACGCGGGCGTCCGACGCCAGCTCCATTATGCGGTCAATGCCGCGCGCAAGCTCTTCGGGCGGCGCGACCACCTTGCCGCCGCACTCGGGCAGCCACTCGTATCCGATGCCGTTCTCCTTCAGGCTCTCGGCGAGCACGCGCCCGTTGAACTGCGGCCAGCGCGACCGCGCGGCGCTGCGAACGTCGCACACCAGCTCGACCTCATACCGCCTCAGCAGCGCGAGGAAGTCCGCGAACGCGTGCCGCCCGTGGCCGATGGTGTAGATGGGGAGCATAAGAGAAACAGTGGGGAAGAACCTTCGGCACCGAATCGTCAGGGCGTCGGCGTCAGTCGTCGCGGCACGGGGCGGCTACTGACTGCTGGCTACTGACTACATCTTTAATTCCATCCCGCAGCCCGTCCGCGCTCAGGTATGCGAGGCGGCCGCCGGTGAACAGTTCCTCGCGGGTCACGTCGGCGAAGGCGAAGGGCGGCGGGGGGAAGGCGTCCATCTCCTCGTCCGAGTCGAAATCGGTCTCGGCGAGGATGAGGCCGTGCAGGTCGCCGAGGAAAACGTCCACGGAGTAGAGCCGCCCGTCGCGGCGCAGGTAGTAGCGGTTCTTGCGAATCTCGTTGGCCTCGAAGACTGAGAGCGCCTCGTACTCGGCGCGGTTGAGGTACAGGGTGGTAATCAACGCGCGCGAGAAGTCGGGCGGGGCGGGCGCGTGCTTCTGCGTGAGCTTGAGGCTCCACTCGCCGGTCGGCACCCAGCGCGACTTGCGCAGGCGCAGCCGCGTCCCCGTGATGTAGTTGTCCGTTATCTGAGCGTGCTCGTCGCGCAGCGAGACGCCCTCGGGCAGAGCGCGCAGGAGGTAGCGGCGCTCGCGCTCCACGCGCACGTACTTCGGCTCGTGGTCGAGTATGTCGCGGACTCGGCCCGGCCCGATGCCCTTCATGCGCCGACCAGCTCCCCCTCGGGCTCGCGCAGGAACTCTTCCGGCGCGACGATGCGGCCCGCAATCGCGGAGGCCGCGACGACGTAGGGGCTTGCCAGGTAAACCTTCCCGGGGCCGCTGCGGCCGGGGAAGTTGCGGTTCTGCGCGCTCACCGTCACCTGTTCGGGGTCGCGCGAGGCGCCCGGCCCCGCGTTGATGCATGCGCCGCAAGAGGGGTCAATCAGCTCGGCCCCTGCGCGCTCGAATATCTCGATGTAGCCGCGAGAGCGCGCGTACTCCTTTATCTTCTGCGAGCCGAACTGGAGGTAGAGGTGGACGCCGGGCGCCACCCTGCGGCCCTGCTCGACGGCGCGCCCGAGCACCGCGGCGTACATGTCCATGTCGGCCATCTTCCCGCCGGTGCATGAGCCGCCGTAGGCTATGTCTATCTTGACGGGCTCGCCCAACTCCTCGACGGGGATGCCGTTGCGCGGGTCGCCGGGCGTGGCGACCATCGGGCGGATTTCCGAGAGGTCAATCTCGAAGCTCGCGGCATACTCGGCGTCGGGGTCGCTGCGGAGGAAGCCTCCACGGACTTCTTCGGCGTTGAGGCCGCGCGTGCGCGTGAGGTATTCGAGGACGACCTCGTCCGGCTCGATGATGCCGGTGAAGCCGCCCGCCTCTACGGCCATGTTCGTCAGCGTCGCCCGCTCGTCAATGGGCCAATCCCTCAGCCCCTCGCCCGCGAACTCGAGAACCTGGCCGATGCCCTTACCCTCCTTCATGTAGTCGGTCGCGAGTATGACGAGCATCACGTCTTTGGCCGACACGTCGGCGCGCTTACTGCCTTTGAGGACGAAGCGGACGGTCTCGGGGACTTTGACGCGGATGTCTTTCGTGTACCAGGCGTTCGCCATGTCGGTCGAGCCCACCCCGAAGGCGAAGCAGCCGAGCACGCCCGCCATGCAGGTGTGCGAGTCGGTGCCGATGACGAGTTGGCCGGGGAGCGCGATGTCCTCGACGACGGCGTTGTGGCAGATGGCCTCGGAGCCCCGCTCCTCCGTCCCGCCGTAGAGCCTTATGCCCTGCTGGTCGGTGAAGCTCTCCTGCGTCGTAGCGAGCCCGTTGGCGCGCTCCAGCAGGCCCATCTTCTTCTTGTCCTCGGGCATTACGCGGCCGAGGAAGGTGAGGTGGTCGCGGAAGGCGAAGACCGACTCGGGCTCGGTGACGCGCGCGTCGCGCCCCAAAGCCTGCTTGAAGAGGCTTTCGGCCATAGGCGTCACGTACTCGTGCGAGAAGCGCACGTCGGCGACGGCGAAGAGCGCGTCGCCGGGGCGGACTGCCTCGACGCCGATCTGCCCGGCGCGGACGAAGGCGTGGCGCGCGATTATCTTCTCGACGATGTTCATCGGCCGCCGCTTCGTCCCGATTGCCGGCGGCTCGACTCGGCCCGCGAGCCGGGCCTTGTTGTAGCTGAAGAGCCCGCCGTGCTCGACTATGGCCTTCGAGAGCGGGTCGAGGCCGCGCGTGAACTCTTCGAGCGGAATCTCCTCGCCGCGCCTGATTCGCTCTATCAGGCCGAAGTCGGTCGAGGTTAACAGGCCGATGTTCTGGCAGTTCTGGCCGTATATCTTTTCGATGGTCTTGGCGATGACGAGTTCAACGCCGGCGGCCTTCTCGGCGAACGGCGCCGTCTCGCGCGAGGAGCCGCAGCCCTTCGAGAGCCCCGAGACGACGACGGAGAAGCCGCCCCGTTTTACTTCGTCCTTCCTGACCGCGCCCTCGCGCATGCCGACATAGACGTACTCGCCGAGCGTCTCGTCGTAGTAGAAGCAGACCCAGCCCGGCGTTATCTCGTCGGTCGAGATGTTGTTCATAAGCGGCCGCTCGGGGTCGTAGCCCAAATCCTCGCCCGCCTCCAACTGCCTGCGGACGAGCGACACGTCCTCGGTCAGAAACAGCACGCGCCCGCCGAACCGCACGCGGTCGGGCCTCTTCGCCGCCGCCCTTTCACCAGCCGTCATGTTCACTCCTTAAGAATGTGCGTATGATTGCCGCGACCGAAACGAAATTATAAACGAGACGGGGCCTAACCTGCGACCGCCCGGTGGCGGCCGCGCCCTCTTTACGCTTGTGCCGCGCGGCGCCGCTTGTGTAATCTTCGTCGCGCGAAGTATGAGCGACTTAAAAGAACTCCTCGAGAACAACCGGGCGTGGTCTGAGGGCATAAAGGCGCACGACCCGGGCTTCTTCCGTGCGCTCGAGCGACAGCAGTCGCCGCGCTACCTCTGGGTGGGCTGCGCCGACAGCCGCGTGCCGGCCACGCAGCTCGTCGGCCTCCTGCCGGGCGAGCTTTTCGTCCACCGCAACGTCGCCAACGTCGTCGTGCACACCGACTTCAACTGCCTCTCCGTCCTCCAGTTCGCCGTTGACGTGCTCAAGGTCGAGCACGTCATCGTCTGCGGGCACTACGGCTGCGGCGGCGTGCAGGCGGCGATGAAGAACTCGCGGCTGGGGCTGATTGACAACTGGCTGCGCCACGTGCAGGACGTCATGCACGCGCACGAGGGGCGACTGGCAGGGATCGAGGACGAGGCCGCGCGGCTCGACAGGCTCTGCGAGCTTAACGTCGTCGAGCAGGTCATAAACGTCGGCCGCACGACCATCGTGCAGGAGGCGTGGGGGCGCGGGCAGCGGCTTACGGTTCACGGCTGGATTTACGGCGTGGGCGACGGGCTGCTGCGCGACCTGGGCATAAGCGTCACGAGCACGGAAGAGCTTTCGGCCGCGCGCGAGAGGGCGGTCGGAGCCTCGGGCGGTGTATGAGCGCGGCGGGCGCGGCCGAGCCGTTCGGCCTACTCCTGATTAAGGGCTTCCTCGGCGAGCAGGAGCGCCGGGAGATTGTCGCCGAGATGCGCGCCGCGCGAGGCGGCCCCGCCACCGTGTACGGGCGCGGCGGCTCGGGCTCTGTGGACGAGAGGGTGCGCAGTGCTTCGCGCCTGAGTTTGCCAGAAGCGACGGTCGAGGCCTTGCGGGGCAGGCTCTCCGGGCTCAAGCGCGAAGTCGAAGAGCACTTCGGTCTGAGCCTCGGCGAGTGCGAGGAGCCGCAGTTCCTACGCTACGGCCCCGGAGACTTCTTCGTGGCGCACCAGGACGGGAATACGGGGATGCTCCGTCTCGAACAGGAGTCGCGCCTCGTCTCCGTCGTCATATTCCTGAGCCGGCGGGGCGAAGGCCAGGACGATGGCGACTACGGCGGCGGCTCTCTCGTCTTCCACGAAAGGCGCGGCGCCGGGCGCTTTCCCCTGGCGGGCGAGCCCGGCGATCTGGTCGCCTTCCGCGCAGAGACTACGCACGAGGTCACGCCCGTCACGAGTGGCGAGCGGCTCTCGATAGCATGCTGGTACAGGTGAAGAAGTTTGGAAGGGCGTACCCGAGCGCCGTTTGCGAGCGAAGGGGTTTTCCGTTCGCGGAAAGTTTAGGACTTCGGACGAAGGAGAATTATCCCATGACGATTAAAACCAGGGGGCTTTTGGCCTCCCTCCTGCTCGCGGCCGCGCTCGCCTCGGGCTGCAAGCCTTCGGGCGAGACGGGCTCGAACGCCCCGGGCAACTCGGCCGGCGCGGACAACACGACGGCGAAGAAGACTGCGCCGCCCACGAAGCCCAACGAGGACGGCACGATCCCCTCGGGGACGGGCGTCGAGAAGGAGAAGCCTTCGCCCGGCAAGGGGAACGTGCAGGGCCGCGTCCTGTACAACGAGAAGCCGGCGGCCGGCATAGAGGTCAAGCTCTGCTCGACCTTCAACCGCTTCCTAGGCGGCTGCGGCGGCGAGACGTTCACGACCAAGACGGACGCGAACGGCGAGTACCTCATCAAGGACGTTCCGCCCAAGACCTACGAGGGGCTCGTCGTCAAGGTCTTCGACTCGGACTACTACGTCTTCGCCACCTCCGGCATAGTCAGCTCGGCCAAGTACAAGATCGAGGAGGGGCAGACCTTCTTCGCGCCCGACACGAACCTCTTCAAGCAGGACTTGAAGCTGCTGAGCCCGAAGGCCGGCTCGAAGGTCGCGGGCGATGGCATAGAGGTCAAGTGGGGACCGTACCCCGACGCCGCCTACTACAAGCTGAGCATCTACGCCGACTCGTCGTCGGGCGCGCAGCCCAACTACGACTACATAGGCAGGCGCGTTGACGGCGAGTCATTCTCGCTCGACAAGCCGCTCACGCCCGGCACCTACACTGTCAAGCTCGAGGCCTACAACGGCAACGACGTTAAGCTGGCCGAAAGCTCGGCCGACATAAAGTTCACCGTGACGGGCGACGCCGCCGCGAAGTAAGGGGCGCGCGGATGACTGAGACGGCCCGCCCCGCGCACGAGCCCTCGGCAGAGGCGCTGCGCTGGGTGGAGCGTGCGGCGGGGACGGGCGCGCGCGTGCGCTCCGCCTCGCCGCTCGCGGGCGCGACCTCCTCCCTCCTCTACGCCGTCGAGGTCGAGCGCGGGGGCGTAGCGTTCGAGCTTGTGCTCCGCCAGTTCGCGAGCGCAGAGTGGCTCAAAGAAGAGCCCGACCTCGCGCGCCATGAGGCCGAGGCGCTGCGGCGCGCGGCCCGCGCGGGCGTCCCTGCGCCCGAGCTTGTCGCCTTCGACGAGACGGGCGACGAGGCGGGCGGCCGGCCCTCGACCTTGATGACACGGCTGCCCGGCCGCGTCGTGCTTCGCCCCGACGACTCCGGCGCGTGGGCCCGCGGTCTCGCCGAGGCCGCCGTCTCCGTCCACGAAGTCCCGGCCGGAGACTTCCCCTGGGAGTTCTACCCTTACACCGACCCCGCGCGCGCCGCGCCGCCCGAGTGGTCTTCGGCGCGCGGGCTCTGGGAGAGGGCAATCGAGACCGCGCGCGGGCCTCGCCCCGCTTTCATCCCGCGGTTCATACACCGCGACTACCACCCGAACAACGTGCTCTGGCAAGGGGGCCGTGTGAGCGGCGTCGTTGACTGGGTCAACGCGTGCCGCGGGCCGGGCGGCTTCGACGTGACGTGGTGCAGGCAGAACCTCGCGCTGCTCCACGGCGTCGCGGAGGCCGACCGCTTCCTCAGCGCATACGAGCGGGCGGCCGGCTCCGGCTCGGAGTATCACCCCTACTGGGACTTGCTCGCGCTGACGGAGTTGACGGCGGGGCCGCCCGGCGTGTATGAGGGGTGGGCGGCGTTCGGGGTCGAGGGCCTCACGGACGAACTGACGAGTAGGCGCGCGGACGAGTACCTCGCGAGCGTACTGGCGCGAGTTTGATGATTCCGGCGTCGGAGGGGGGCCGGGCCGCCTTGAGCTTGACGGAGAGGACGAAGGCTTTCATCAGGTCGGCGCTCCCGGGCGGCGTGAGGATTTACCGCGGCGTGAGGGGGCTGGGGCGTCGCGCCTGGCGCGCCCGCCCGCCGGGCATGGAGGCGGTCTTCTCGGAGATATACCGCCGGAACTTGTGGGGGGACGCAGAGTCCGTCTCAGGCAGGGGCTCGACACTCGCGCGCACGCGCGTGATAAGGGAAGTGCTGCCGGGGCTGTTGGAAGACCTGGGCGCCCGCACGCTCCTCGACGCGCCGTGCGGTGACTTCAACTGGATGCGGCACGTACGGCTCGCGGGCGTCAGCTACGTCGGGGCCGACGTAGTGCCGGAGATCGTCGCGCGTAACCGGCGCGAGCACGGCGGCCCCGGCCGCGAGTTCGTCGCCCTCGACATAACGAGCGACCCGCTGCCGCGCGCCGACGTCATCCTATGCCGCGACTGCCTCATACACCTCCCCTTCCGCCAGGCGCGCTCGGCCGTCGAGAACTTTAAGAGGAGCGGCTCGCGGTTCCTGCTCGCGACGACTCACACCCTCGTCCGGGAGAACGCCGACGCCCCGCTCGGCGGCTGGCGCTCGCTCAACCTCGAACTGCCCCCCTTCGGCTTCCCGCGCCCGCTCCGGCTCGTCACGGAGGACGAGGAGGCCGGCAAGTGCCTGGGCCTGTGGCGGCTCGAAGACCTTTAAGGAGCCGGGCGCGTTTCATGACCCCGACCGTCGGCTTCGTACTGCTCACGCACGCCAGGCCCGCCATGATTCGGAGGCTCGCCGACAGGCTCGACCGCATGTTCGGTGGCCCGCCCGTCGTCTGCCACCACGACTTCTCGAAGTGCGACCTGCCCGTCGAAGAGTTCCCGCCCAACGTGTCTTTCGTCCGCCCGCACACGGTGACGGGCTGGGGCGAGTTCGCGACGACCGAGGCCACTGTGCGCGCCGTCCGCCAGCTCTACGAAGGGCCGGGCGGCCCCGACTGGTTCGTGCTCCTGAGCGGCGCCGACTACCCCGTCAAGCCCGCCGCCTCTATACTTGAAGACCTCCGCTCGGCCGATTGCGACGCCTTCATACACCACGAGCCGATACGGGCCGGCGCCTTCGAGAACGACTGGCAGGGGCTCTGCCACTGGCGCTACTGCGCGCCCGAGCCTAACCCCTTCACGCCGGAGTTCCGCTGCTTCGCCGGCAGCCAGTGGTTCACGGCCGGGCGTCGCGCCGCCGAGCACATCATCGCTTTCCACGAAAAAAACCCCGACACAGTTGACCGCTTCCGCGGCCTCAAGCTCACGGAAGAGTGCTACTTCCAGTGCGTGCTAGCCAACGAGCCGCGCCTTCGTCTCTGCAACAAAAGCCTCCGATACACGGACTGGTCTGCGGGCGGCTCGCACCCTAAGACCTTAACGACGGAAGACCTGCCCGCCTTGCTCGCCACGCGCGCGCACTTCGCGCGCAAGTTCGACGACGAGGTGGACGCCCGTGTGCTCGACGAGCTCGACGCCGTCGTCGGCCCATGAAATTTCCACCTGTGGAAATCCTGTGAAGATTAAGTTTCTGAATGCGGCGAAAAAGCTAAAACTGGGCTGAAAACTGCGCGAAAAAATTTTTAGAAAAAAGTCTTGACAGCCTCTGGGGGCGTGCGTATAGTCCGCCTCCCGTCGCGGTTCTCAAGGGAGCCGTGACCGGCGAAGGGATCGGCGGGCAGGGGCGGCAACGCTTCAGCCCGAGGGCAAGAGCCGGCGGTAAGGTTTCTGCCATTGACGCCCTCGCCGAAGCCGAAAGGCTTGCGCAGGAGAATGCCGGCAGGCGCTCTCCGGGCCGCGCGGATAAAAACGCGACGGCGCCCCGAAGGAGTGATCGCCCGAGGGGTAGCGACGCCGCTCAACTCCGGTTGAGCCTCGTTGTCCAGAACGTAGACTGGAGGTGGAGGAAAAGCCACCAGAACAAAAACCAAACGGCGCCGTCCCTGCGGGGGCGGGAATTGGCGAAAGTCAATTCGAGCCGACCGGGGGTTTCCGGCAACCGCTAGCCAACGCCCCGGGATACAAATAGGCGACTTCAAGCGTGTACATGCGGGGTCGCCGTTCCCCAGGATCGCTTCGGTGGTTCTAGCGGGAATTCAGGTTGCGCCGCCGCTCCTCCGGGAGTCGGCGGCGCAATCTTTTTCCCGTTGTGTTACCATCGCTCCCGCCTACGTGTAAGCCCCCGGCACTTCAGCCGACCCGAAAAATGCTCATCGCCGCACTCGTAATCGTCAGCCTCCTCGGCCTCGGCGCGCTCTTGTTCGCGCTGCGGCGGTTGAAGGCCGGGGAGGCGAGGCGCGCCCGCGCCGAGGCCGAGCTGGCCGAAGCGCTCAAGCGTCTGGAAGAGGAGAGGCGCGAGAGGGCGCTCGCCGACGCGGAGGCGGCGGGGAGGCTTGAGGCCCTGCGCGCGGAAGCGGCCGAGGCGCGCGCCGCCCTCTCCCGCGCCGAGAGCGCGCCGACAGATACGAAGCCGGACGAGGGCGAAGCCGCGGGCGCGGCGGAGGTCTCGGACGCGCAGGCGCTCGCGTGGAGCATGGACGCGTTCTTCCAGCAGACCACGCACCCGCGCCAACTCCTCGGGCACGAGACGTTCGAGCGCGGCGTCGAGGTTCTGTGCAGCGACTCCTACCGGCCGCACGAGCTGCTCGCGAAGGGCTTGGGCGAGAGCGTCGTGCTCGCCTGCATGGCGTTCGAGGCGATGGCGCGCCGAGCCGACGCGCGCGGCTCGGCCGAGCGGATAATCGAAAGGCTCAACGACATCTACTACTGGCCGCGCTTCTTCGCCATGCGCGCGCTCGAGGCTTACGCGCGCCGCCCCGTCGCCGCCGAAGTGCTCGCGCGCGTGAACTCAAGCTGGCAGGACTCCGTGCCTTCCGAGGTGCTCGCTGAGTTTCTCGAAAGGCGGCGCCAGGCGGGCGACCCCGTCACCTTCGAGGCGCTCGCCCGTCAACTCGAACGCCAGCACGTCACGCCGTATCAGGCCGGCGAGCTGCGCGTCATACTCGGGCAGCTTGACCACGTCGTGCCGCGCGAGGTCGTGGAGCAGTTCGAGGCATGGCAGGACGAGGCGGGGCTCGCCGAGTCTCTGAAGACGATAGGGCGAGTGTGGGAGCGCGAGGGCGGGCCGAAGGGCTCGGGCGAAGTCTTCGTGCTCGACTCTGTTGCCGAGCGCGTCTCGGAGATAGAGTCGGCCCTGAAGCGCGACCCGGCGCGCTCGGTGATTCTGGTCGGCGACCCGGGGGTGGGCAAGACCGCCGTCGTGCGCGCGCTCGCAGACAGGCTCGGGCGCGAGCGGTGGGTCGTCTTCGAGTCGAGCGCGGCCGAAGTGCTCGCCGGCCAGCAGTACATAGGCCAGCTCGAAGAGCGCGTGCAGACGATAGTGCGCACGGCGGGCGGGCGCCGCGCGCTCTGGTTCGTGCCGAACTTTCAGGAGACGCTCTGGGCCGGGCAGCACAAGTTCAGCCCCGTCGGCGTGCTCGACCTCCTCATGCCTTCGATAGAGAGCGGGCTCCTGAAGATAGTGGGCGAGGTGCCTTCCGCCGCCTACGAGCAGTTGATGCGGTTGCGGCCGAAGCTGCGGACGGTGATGCAGACCTGCCGCGTGCAGCCGCTCGGCGACGAGGAGACGTTAGAGCTCGGCCGCCGCTGGGCAGAGCTTCACGGCACGACCCGGCACGCTTGGGCCGGCATGCACGAGGGCGTTGACACTTCCTACGTCGCGCCGCGCGCCTCGCGGCAGACGCTTCGCGAGGCTTTGCAGCTTGCGAAGCAGTACCTCGGCGACAAGGCCGCGCCCGGCAACCTCATGGGGCTGCTCGACGCGACGCACCGCCGCCTCCTTGCAGAGGACGGCGAGTCGAAGGCGAGGGAGATCACGCCCGACGACCTTCTGGTCACGCTCTCGCAGATGACGGGGCTGCCGCTGCAAATCTTGGACGAGCGCGAGGGGCTAGACCTCGCGCGGCTTCGAGCCTTCTTCGAGAGCCGCGTGCTGGGCCAGCCCGAGGCGGTTGAGTGCCTGGTCGAGCGCGTCGCTCTCGTCAAAGCGGGCCTGACAGACCCGACGCGCCCGCAGGGCGTCTTCCTCTTCGTCGGCCCGACGGGGACGGGCAAGACCGAGATAGCCAAGACGCTCGCCGAGTTCCTCTTCGGCTCGCCCGACCGCATGATCCGCCTCGACATGAGCGAGTTCATGGCGCCGGAGTCGCTCGACCGCATACTCGGCGAGTCGCACGCGACGAGCGACACGCCCGCGCTCGTCAACCAGATACGCAAGCAGCCCTTCTCGGTCGTCCTCCTCGACGAGTTCGAGAAGGCGCACCCGCAGGTCTGGGACCTCTTCCTACAGGTCTTCGACGACGGGCGGCTGACCGACCGGCGCGGCAACACGGCCGACTTCCGACACTCCGTCATCATCATGACCTCGAACCTCGGCGCGACTCTGCCGGCGGGCGCGGGCATAGGGTTCTCTCAGGAGCAGGCGCAGTTCGCGGCCGGCGCCGTCGAGCGCGCCGTGGGGCGCGCCTTCCGCCGC
>DASPKR010000106.1:0-3471 GCA_035627975.1 Pyrinomonadaceae bacterium
ACGTCCTCGCGCGCGTCGCCGTTCAAGTCGCCGTAGCTGAACGACTCTATCTTCCACCCCGGCGCCATGAAAGAGGTGCTCGAAGGCCCCTCGGCCGGGACTTTCTTCGGGTCGAGGAAGCGCCGCTCGCCCTCACGGGTGGTCGCGGCGGGGCCGGGCGGGGGCTGCGGCAGCGGCACTGGGGCGTCCTGCCCCAGTAAGAGTAAAAGGATGAGAGCCGGCACGTCTGTCGTCCTCCGGTGAAGATGCGTCAGGCCGTCTCGCCTTCGGCGGCGAGGAAGTTGTCTAGCTCCTGCTGCGTGGGGAGTGCCGTGCGCGCCCCGAGGTCGCGGCACTTGAGCGCGGCGACGGCGCAGGCCGTCGTCAGGCAGCCCTCTATCTCCTCGCCCCGCAGGAGCGCGTAGAGGAAGCCTGTGTGGAAGGCGTCGCCCGCGCCCGTCGTGTCGCGGCAGCCGCCGGGGACTGCGAAGGCGGGCGCCTCAAGAAAGGCTCCGCCGTGGAAGACGACGGCGCCGCGCTCGCCGAGCGTCATGCCGACGACCGCCTCGGGCCTGAGCCGCGCCTTGACCTCCACGAGCGCGGCGCGCTCGTCCGACACTCCTGTGAGCCTCTGCGGGAACTCCTTCGACGAGATGAGCACGTCAACGAGCGGCAGCAACTCCGACAGCCCGTCGTATATGTTGTCTATGTCTATGGTGACGACGGTGCCGGCGCCGCGCGCCTCGCGCGCCAGCCTGGCGCACGCGGGCGGGTCGTGGGCGTCCATGTGGAGCACTCGGCCCCGGCGCGCGAAGCCGCGAGGCGCCTCGTCTTCGCGGTAGGCGAGGCGCTCGTCCCTGTCCCATATGATCGTGCGCTCGCCCGTGCGCGCGTCTATGAGGATGAATGCTATCTGGTTGCGGGCGCCCTCCACGACTTCCGCCCATTCGACGTTGACGCCCTCGGCCCTGACGGCTTCGAGCCCGAAGCGGCCCGCCTCGTCAGAGCCGAAGCGGCCCGCGTAGGCCGTCTTCAAGCCCAGCCTCCGCAGGCCGACCATCGCCGTCGCCGTCTGCCCGCCCGCGCTCACCGCGTGCGTGACGAGCCGGATTTTCGTGTCGAACTCGGGGTACGAGGGGACGACCACGAGGTGGTCAACGGCGTTCAGGCCGAAGCCGACGGCGTCGAACTCTCTCCCGCGGGGAAGCTCGAAGGGGAATCGCACGCGCGCATTATACCCGCGAGACGGGCGTCGCGCCGCCAATTTCGCGGCCGCGCGCGCGATGCGCTAAACTGTCGGGCGGGGCGAGAACACTGATGACGGCGAGGGGCTAGAGGCGGCTTTGACGCTCGAAGAGAAGCTGAAGAACCTTCCCACGTCGCCCGGCGTCTATCTGCACAAGGACGAGGGCGGGAAGATAATCTACGTCGGGAAGGCGAAGAACCTTAAGAACCGCGTGCGCTCCTACTTCCAGTCGGGGCGCGGCCACGACCGCAAGACGCGCGAGCTGGTGCGCCGCATACGCGACCTAGAGTTCATCGTCACGGACAACGAAGTCGAGGCGCTCGTCTTAGAGTCGAACCTGATCAAGCAGCACCGGCCGCGCTACAACGTGCTCTTGAAGGACGACAAGCAGTACCCCCACCTCAAGCTCACCATAAACGAGCCGTTCCCGCGCGTGATGATAACGCGCCGCATACAGCGCGACGGCGCTCTCTACTACGGGCCGTACCTGCCCGCGTCGCTCGCACGGCGAACCATAGACCTCATCAACCGCACCTTCCAGCTCCGCACCTGCGACATTGAGATTGACGGCAAGCTCCCGCGCCCGTGCCTCGAATACCACATCAAGCGCTGCCTGGGGCCCTGCGTGAAGGAGTTGTGCAAGCCGGACGAGTACGCCGAGGCCGTGCGCGACGTGAAGCTCTTCCTCGAAGGGCGCAACAAGGAGCTCGCGGACGACTACGAGCGGAGGATGGCGGCCGCCTCCGACGAGATGCGCTTCGAGATGGCGGCGAAGTACCGCGACCTTCGCAAGACCGTGCTCGCCGTCTCCGAGCAGCAGAAGATGGCGCGCGCCGCCGACCTCGACGTTGACATATTCGGCTTCTACCGCGAGGGGCCGCGCCTCGCCTTGCAGCTCTTCACCATGCGCGAGGGGAAGATAGTCGGCCGGCGCGAGTTCTTCTGGGAGGACTTGCCCGAGGACGACTCGTTCGAGGCGTCGGCGTTTTTGAGCGAGGTGCTCACACAGTACTACTCGACCGACTACGTGCCGCGCGAGGTTCACGTCCCCGCGGACTTCGAAGACCGCGAGCTTCTGGAGAAGGCGCTGACGGCGCGAAAGGGCCGCCGGGTGCGGATACTCGACCCTCAGCGCGGCGAGAAGCGCGACATGATAGCGCTCGTCGAGAAGAACGCGCAGATAGCCTTCGAGCAGCGCTTCCGCGTCTTGAAGCCCGACATGGAGCGCGTGCTCGAAGAGCTTCAGGAGGTTCTGGAACTCCCGCGCTTCCCCTCGCGCATAGAGTCGTTCGACGTGTCGAACATCTCGGGGGCGGAGAACGTGGCGGCGATGGTCGTCTGCGAGAACGGCAAGATGAACCGCGCCGAGTACCGCCGCTTCCGCATCAAGTCAATCGAGGGCGCGAACGACCCCGGCTCGATGCGCGAGGCCGTCTTCCGCCGCTACCGCAGGCAGCTCGACGAAGGCAACCCTCTGCCCGACCTCGTGATGATTGACGGCGGGAAGGCGCAGCTCGCGGCCGCCGCGTCGGCCTTGAGCGAGCTGGGGCTGGAAGCGCTGCCGGCCGTCGGCGTCGTCAAACCCCCGCGGCGCCACAACGAGGTCTCGCACCTGCTGGTGAAGGGGCGCGAGCACGCGCCCGTCTATCTCGACTCCCACTCGCCCGTGCTGCGGCTCATACAGATGATACGCGACGAGACGCACCGCTCGGCCGTCACCTACCACCGGAAGCGGCGCGAGCTTCGAGACTTCACCTCGGAGCTCACGGCCATTCCGGGCGTCGGCGAGAAGCGCAAGAACCGGCTGCTCAGGAACCTCGGCTCGATTCAGAAGATAGCGCTCGCGGGCGTGGAAGACCTCTCGCCCTTCGTCGGCAGAAAGACGGCCGGTGACATCGTCGAGCACTTCCGTCGGCAGCGCGCGCTCGCGGGCGTCGCCGAGAGTGAAGTCGCGGCGTCGGGCGGCGAGGCGGTGGTCGTGACCACGCCTTCGGGCGAGGTGGCGGGGCTGCACCACCCGGAAGACCCGACCGTGATGACAGACGAGACGATTGCCGACGAGCACATCGAGACGCGGCTCGTTGACCCCGAGGGCGACGCCGAAGACTTGCAGCCCATACGCTCCGTTGACCACGAAGGCCGCCCGCGCCAGCGCCGCAAGACCACCCGCAAGCCCGGCGAGCGCTCCACCAACCCGCACGCCGTCCGCCGCGAGAAGCTCTCCGGCGAGGGCGGGGAATGAGGGC
>DASPKR010000107.1:0-3829 GCA_035627975.1 Pyrinomonadaceae bacterium
AACAGTCTGGGCTCGCTCATTCCGTCGTCGCTCTATGGCCGGGCGAAGCGGGGATTGGACCTGCTGCTTGCTCTGCTGTTGCTTCCGGTGGCCCTGCCGTTGCTGGTTGTGGCTGCGGTCGCGATCAAGCGGGACAGCCCGGGGCCGGTTTTCTTCACGCAGTTGCGGGTCGGCTATCGCGGCGAGATCTTCCGGATCTGGAAGCTGCGGACGATGCGGCCGGGCGGGGAGGGCAGGCATTACACCGAAGGCGAGGATCCGCGGATCACGCGGGCCGGGCGGCTCTTGCGCAAGTACCGGATCGACGAGCTGCCGCAGATCCTGAACATCTTGCGGGGGAGCCGATGAAAGCAACGCTGAAAAACTTCCGCTCGGCGCTCGCGGCCGCGGCCGCGCTTCTCGCGCTCTCGCTCTTCTCGGCCGGGGCCGGCGCGCAGGATCAAAGCGCGGGCCAGCCCGCGCCGCAGGAGACTCCGCCCCCCCCGGCCGCGCCGCGCCCCGTGAGCGTCCCGCGCCCAGCCGACCAGACGTTGAAGAACGGGCTGCGCGTCATCGTCGTGGAAGACCGGGACATGCCGCTCGTCACCACGCAGCTACTCGTCAAGAACGGCGGCGAGGTTGACCCGCCGCAGTTGAGCGGCCTCGCGGACATGACGGCCTCGCTTCTGACGAAGGGGACGAAGACGCGCACGGCGCCGCAGATAGCGCAGGAGATCGAGGCGCTCGGCGGCGTCATAAACACGGGCGCGGGCTGGGACGCCTCGCGCGCCACCGTCAACGTGCTCTCGTCGAAGATAGAGCCTGCGATGGCCGTCCTCGCCGACGTTGTGCGCAACCCCGTCTTCTCCGCCGAGGAGATCGAGCGGCTCCGCCAGCAGTACATAGACGACCGCAACGTGGCGATGAACGACCCCGGGACGCTCGCCTCCTTCGTCGCCTCGCGCGTCGTCTTCGGCGACTCGCCCTACGGCCACCCGATAGCCGGCACGCTCGAATCGCTCCCGCGCATCACGCGTGAGCACGTGGTCGAGCTTCACTCCCGCTACTACCGCCCCGACAACGCCGTCCTCGTCATCGGCGGCGACATCGCCGCGGCCGACGCCTTCAAGCTTGCCGAGCGGCTGTTCGGTGACTGGGCGAAGCCTTCCTCGCCTCTGCCGAGCCCGCAGACCTCCGCCGCAACTGCGGGCGGGGCGAAGAAGCAGCGGGTCGTCGTCGTTGACATGCCGGGCGCGGGCCAGGCCGCGGTCGTGCTCGCGCGCCGGGGCATACGCCGGACAGACCCGGACTTCTTCCGCGGCATAGTCACGAACGCCGTGCTCTCCGGCTACTCCGGCCGCCTCAACCAGGAGATTCGCATCAAGCGGGGCCTAAGCTACGGCGCGCGAAGCTCTCTGGACGTGCGGCGCGACGTGGGGCCGTTCGTCGCGTCGTCGCAGACGAAAAACCCGTCGGGCGCGGAGGTGGCGGGCCTCCTCCTCGGCGAGCTCGCGCGGCTCTCGGAATCTCTTGTGAGCGAGGCCGAGCTTACGCCGCGCAAGGCCGTGCTCATCGGCGGCTTCGGCCGCTCTCTGGAGACGACCGAGGGGCTCGTCGCCCAGATCGCATCGCTCGCGCTCTACGGGCTTGGCCTGGACGAGATAAACCGCTACATCGCGGGCGTGCAGGCCGTCACGCCGGCCGACATACAGAAATTCGCGGGCGGGCGGCTCCCGGCGGCCGAGGCCGACATCATCATCGTCGGCGAGGCGAAGGAGTTCGTCGAGCCCCTGCGCAAGCAGTTCGGTAGCGTCGAAGTCATCCCCGCCCCGGAGCTTGACCTTAACAGCGCCGCGCTTCGCAAGCCGGCGGGCGGCGCGACGAGGAGGTAAATGATGAGAGCAACGCGAGCCGCCTTCCGCGCGGCCCTGACCGCCGCACTCATGGCCTGCGCCTTCTCAATCTGCGCCTCGGCGCAGGATGACGGGGGCGGCGGCGCCTTCATCACAGCGAAGAGCGACTCTTCGGCAGTCGCCCGCGCACTCTCGCACCGCAACCCGACGGCCAGGCGCGACGCGGCGGAAGGGCTCGCGCGCGCCGCTGCTGTGGAGCACAGGCGTCTGGTCGAGGGCTACAGGGCGCAGGAGCGCGACGCGCGCGTCAAGCTCGCGCTCGACTGGGCGCTCTACCGCATGGGGCGCGGCGAGAGCCTGTTCGCGCTCGTCGGCGCCCTCGACGAAAAGAAGCTGGCCGAGCAGTCGGTCGCCTACCTCAAGCAGCTCGATAGCCCCGACCCTCTCTACGTCTTCCTCGGGCGCGTGAACGGCAACACTCTCATCCGCGTCCTCGAAGTCCTCGCCTCGGTCGGCGACGCGGCAACGCTCGAACGCTTGAAGCCCTTCACCGAGTCGCTAGACCCGCTCATCGCCGACGCCGCACGCTTCGCCGAGCGCGAGATAAACATCCGCCTCGAAGAGACTCCCGTCCCCGAGCCGAAGCGCGAGCGCAAAGTCGGTCAGGCGGAGAAGACGGAGCCTTAAAACTTTCACGCTTTGACAAGCTGGCTGGTTGTGATTTACTCGTCGGCGAGATGCACCGCAACCTCCGCTCGTTCCTCGAACTGCTACGGCGCGAGAATGACCTTGTAAGCGTCGGGGCGGAAGTTGACCCCCATCTTGAGCTGGCGGAAGTCCACCGCCGCGTCATCGCCCGAGGCGGCCCCGCGCTCCTCTTCGAGAAAGTTAAGGGCAGCCGCTACCCCGTCGTCACGAACCTCTTCGGCACGGAGCGCCGCATCGAGCTAGCCTTCGGCCCCAAGCCCGAGGCGCTGGTCCGCCGCGCGGTTCATCTGGCCGAGTCGCTCATGCCGCCGCGCCCCTCGGCGCTCTGGCGCGAGCGCTCGCTCGCGCTCGAAGCCCTGCGGCTCGGCACGCGCCGCGTGCGCCGCGCGCCCGTCACGGAAGTGGTTGACAGGCCGGCCCGGCTCGACGAACTGCCGGTGCTCACGACCTGGCAGGAGGACGGCGGCCCCTTCTTCACCCTCCCGCTCGTCTATACCGAGCACCCCGAGACGGGCAAGCACAACCTCGGCATGTACCGAATGCAGCGCCACGACGCGCGCACTACCGGCATGCACTGGCAGATACACAAGGGCGGCGGCTTCCACTACCACGAGGCCGAAGCGCGAGGAGACGCGCTCCCGGTCACGGTCTTCTTAGGCGGCCCGCCCGCGCTCATCCTCTCTGCCATCGCGCCGCTTCCCGAAGACGTCCCCGAGCTTGTGCTCGCTTCCGTCCTCGCGGGCGAGAAGATTCGCGTGGCTGACAATCCGCTCGAAGGCTTCACGCACAGGCTCGTGGCCGAGGCCGAGTTCGCGCTCGTCGGGCGAGTCCCGCCCCGAGAGCGCCGCGCGGAAGGCCCCTTCGGCGACCACTACGGCTATTACTCACTCCAACACGACTACCCGGTCTTCAACGTCGAGGCCGTCTTCCACAGGAAGGACGCCATCTACCCGGCCACCGTGGTCGGCAAGCCCCGGCAGGAAGACTTCTTCATAGGCGATTACCTGCAAAAACTCCTCTCGCCGCTCTTCCCGCTGGTGATGCCGAGCGTGCGCGACCTTTGGACATACGGCGAGACGGGCTTCCACTCGCTCGCCGCCGCCGTTGTGCGCGAGCGCTACGGGCGCGAGGCGCTTGTCTCCGCCTTCCGCATACTCGGCGAGGGGCAGCTCTCGCTCACAAAGTTTCTGCTGCTCACGGACGCGCCGCAGGACTTGCGCGACTTTCCGCGCCTCTTCGAGCATGTCCTCGCGCGCTTCCGCCCCGAGACAGACCTCTTCGTCTTCTCG
>DASPKR010000108.1:0-4004 GCA_035627975.1 Pyrinomonadaceae bacterium
TCCGACGCCGCCAGGCCCCACCCGGCGGACGCGTCAATCGCCTGGACAGTTATGGGCGAATTCGTGTTGTTGTAAATCTCGACGAACTCGTCGCGGATGCCGTTCGGGCCTCGGTAGCGCAGCTCACTTATGATGACTTGGCCGGCCGTGACGGGCTGTACCTGGGCTGTGGAAATGCTGCCGGCGGCGAAGTAGGCCAGGCAGGCAAGGGCGGCGACGGCGCACAGGCGCGCGGGCAGACGCATAGAACCTCCTTAGACGAGAAACGGGTTGAAACTGCCGGGGGCGGCAGGGGCTTAAACTTACAGTTTGCCGTTGATTGCGAAAAATACTTCGGGCGCATATTACCACCAAACTTTTTGGCCGAGAACCCCTTTATTCTCCCCGCGCCGCCTATCCCCCTTTCCTTGACACCACTTACCGGCGCCTTTATCATCCTTGTTTTCGGCGGGGGCCGGAAGGCGCGTCTGTAAGGGTATGTTCGAGTCTTTATCCGACAAGCTGAAGCGTGCGCTCAAGAACCTGCGCGGCGAGGGCGTGCTCACGCCCGAGCACGTGGACGCCGCCCTGCGCGAAATCCGCATGGCGCTCCTTGAGGCCGACGTTAACTACAAGGTCGCCAAGGACTTCATCGCGTCGGTCAAGGAGAAGGCCGAGGGGCAGCAGGTCTGGCAGGAGCTGAAGCCGTCGGAGCAGGTCGTCAAGATAGTCTTCGACGAGCTGGTCGAGCTTCTGGGCGGCACGAGCTCGCGGCTCGTGTTCACGAAGGCGAGCCCGAACGTCGTGATGATCGTCGGCCTGCAAGGGTCGGGTAAGACGACCTCGACGGGCAAGATAGCCATGTGGCTTGCCAAGAACCAGCAGCGCAAGCCCCTGCTGGTCTCGACGGACGTGAACCGCCCGGCGGCGCGCGAGCAGCTAAAGGTAATAGCTAAGGCGACGGGGCAGGCGATATTCGAGAAGCCCGAGTCGAACGACCCGGTGGAGCTGGCGCGCGAGGCTTACCGCCACGCGCAGCAGACCGGCTACGACACGCTCCTGATAGACACGGCCGGCCGCCTCCACATTGACGACGAGCTGATGGAAGAGCTCGTCAGGATAAAGGCCGACACGCGCCCCGTCGAGATTCTCTTCGTCGCCGACGCGATGACGGGACAGGACGCCGTCCGCTCCGGCGAGGAGTTCCACCGCCGCGTCGGCATCACGGGCGTGGTGCTCACGAAGATGGACGGCGACGCGCGCGGCGGCGCCGCACTCTCCATCAAGCAGGTGACGGGGCAGCCCGTGAAGTTCGTCGGCGTCGGCGAGAAGTACGACGCGCTCGAGCCCTTCTACCCGGACCGCATCGCGCAGCGCATACTCGGCATGGGCGACGTGCTCTCGCTCATCGAGGAGGTGCAGCAGAAGGTTGACCAGCAGGAGGCCGAGAGCCAGCTACAGAAGCTACAGAAGAACCAGTTCACACTGGACGACTTCCGCAGCCAGCTCCGCCAGGTCAAGAAGCTCGGCTCGTTCTCGAAGATAATGAAGCTTCTGCCCGACCAGCTCTTGGGCGGGATAGGGATGCCGCAGTTGGACGAAGAGCAGTCGGCCGAGATGGAGGCGCAGCTCAAGCGCACCGAGGCCATCATTGACTCGATGACGCGCGAGGAGCGCGGCGACCACAAGCTCTTGAACGCGAGCCGCCGCCGCCGCATCGCGCGCGGGTCGGGGACGAGCGTGGCGGAGGTCAACCAGCTCGTCAAGCAGTACGTCGAGATGCGGCAGATGATGCAGCAGCTCTCGCGCTCCGGCATGTTCGGGGGCGGCGGGGGATTCAAGAACCGCATGGCCCGCCGCGTGGCCGGCATGATGGGCATGCCCGACGTGAGCGGCATGATGGGCGAGGGCGGCGGCAACGGAGACGCCGGCCTGCCCCCCGGCCCTCCCGCTGCCGGCGCCGGCCGCAGGAAGAAGAAGCCGCGGCACAAGAAGAGGAAGTAAGCAGTCAGCTTTCGGAGGAAGAATGTTAGCAATCAGACTCATGCGAATGGGCGCGAAGAAGAGCCCTTCGTACCGCATCGTCGTCAAGGAGAAGCTGTCGAAGCGCGACGGCGCCTACGTCGAGAACGTCGGCTTCTACAACCCGACGCGCGAGCCTTTGGAGCTTCGGCTCGACATGGAGCGCGTCAACTACTGGATAGGGAAGGGCGCGCAGCCGACCGACACCGTCCGCCAGCTCATACGCCGCGCCTCGAAGGCCGAGGCCGCCGCGGCCGGCGAGCAGCCTTCGGCCTGAAGCCCCGACGACTGATGCTTAGAGACGCCGTCGAGTTGATCGTCAAAAACCTCGTGCGCGAGGCCGAGGCCGTTGACGTGCGCGAGGTGGAGCGCGACCGCTCGACCACCGTCATCGAGGTGCGCGTCGCGCAGGCGGACGTGGGCAAGGTCATAGGCAGGCAGGGGCGCACCGTGAAGGCCCTGCGCTCGCTGCTCTACGCGGCGGGGCAGAAGCACAACCGCCGCTTCGTGCTGGAAATCGTCGAATGAGCGCGCCGGGCGAGGGCGACGCTGGTGAGCTGGTCGCCGTCGCGAAGGTCATGAAGGTGCGGGGCGTGCGCGGCGAGGTCGTGGGCGAGCTTTTGACGGACTTCCCCGAGCGCTTCAAGCGCGTCTCGGAGCTGACGGCCGTCGGCCCCGGCGGCGCGCGGCAGCGGCTCCGGCTTGAGCGCCACTGGCACCACGGCGCCCGCGTCGTCTTCAAGTTCGAGGGCTTCGACACGCCGGAAGAGTCGGCCGCGCTCGTGGGGGCGGAGCTGGCCGTCCCCGAATCGGAGGCGGTCGAGCTGGGCGAGGGAGAGTTCTTTGACTGGCAGCTCGTCGGCTGCCGCGTGGAGACCGTCGGCGGCGAGCCGCTCGGCACCGTCCGCGAGGTGATGCACCTCGGCGGCGACGCGCCCGTCTTCGTCATTAAAGACGACGCGCGCGGCAAAGAGCACCTGGTGCCGTTCGCAGAGAGCATCTGCGTCGAGGTGGACATACGGAACAAGCTCATACGGGTTGACCCGCCCGATGGGTTGATAGAGTAGATGTCGGATGCTAGATGCTAGGCGTCACTTAAAGCCGGCCACTAACATCCAGCACCCGCTTTATGCGCTTTGACATTATCACGATCTTCCCCGACTTCTTCGGCGCGGTCTTCGACTTCGGCATCGTGCGGAGGGCGCGGGCAGCGGGGCTCGTCGAGATAGAGGCGCACGACCTGCGCCGGTGGGCGCACGACCGGCACCGCGTGGTTGACGACAGGCCGTTCGGCGGCGGCGACGGGATGGTCTTAAAGCCCGAGCCCATCTTCGAGGCGGTCGAGGCTCTGGCGGGCTCGGCCGACGCGCGGGAGTTGAGGGAGGCGGGCCGCCGCGTCGTGCTGCTGTCGCCGCAGGGGCAGGTTTTGACGCAGGCACTCGCGGGGGAGCTGGCCGAGGCGGCGCAGGTCGTCCTGATCTGCGGCCGCTACGAGGGCGTTGACGAGCGCGTGGCGGAGGCGCTGGCGACCGACGAGGTTTCCATAGGCGACTACGTGCTCTCGGGCGGCGAGCCGGCGGCCGTCGTACTCGTGGATGCCGTAGTCAGGCTTTTGCCGGGCGCACTGGGGAGCGAGACTTCAGCCGTCAACGAGTCGTTCTCCGAAGGGCTGCTCGACTTCCCGAACTACACGCGCCCGCCCGAGTTCCGCGGCATGCGCGTCCCCGAAGTGCTCCTGAGCGGCCACCACGCCGAGGTCGAGCGCTGGCGGCGGCAGGCCGCGTTGGAGAAGACGCGGCGCAACCGCCCTGATTTGTTAGAGAGAGCGGGCGGCGCCGTAGAGAATATTTAGTTATCAGTTAAGTCGTTCGGACGACAGTTTT
Source organism: Pyrinomonadaceae bacterium (assembly GCA_035627975.1). Classification (GTDB taxonomy): domain Bacteria; phylum Acidobacteriota; class Blastocatellia; order Pyrinomonadales; family Pyrinomonadaceae; genus QHXN01. Next base: position 3,885 of record DASPKR010000108.1, read on the forward strand.
TCGAGGTGAATTATGAACCGCTTGGACATGATAGAGAAGGCGCAGTTGCGCACGGACATCCCGGACTTCGCGCCCGGCGACACCGTCCGCGTGCAGGTGCGCATCAAGGAGTCGGAGACT
>DASPKR010000109.1:0-2295 GCA_035627975.1 Pyrinomonadaceae bacterium
CTTCCGGTCGCGAATCAAAAACTAAAATCGCAAATCAAAATTTGTGGTTGGCAGGACGCTCCTCAACTACCGCATCACGGAGAAGCTCGGCGCGGGCGGGCAGGGCACGGTCTATAAGGCGACGGACGAGCGCCTCGGCCGCACCGTCGTCATCAAGGTGCTCGCGCCGGAGCTTACGGCCCGCGAGGTCAACCTCAAGCGCTTCGAGCGCGAGGCGCAGCTCGCCTCCTCCTTAGACCACCCGAACATCTGCACCATCTACGGCCTGCACGAAATTGACGGCCTGCACTTCATCGCGATGCAGTACATCGAGGGGAAGAACGTCCGCCAGCTCGTGGGCGGCCGCCCCCTCGCTTTGGACAGCGCGCTCTCCATCGCCTACCAGGTGACCGACGCCCTCGCCGCCGCGCACGCGAAGGGCATCATCCACCGCGACATAAAGGCCGGCAACGTCATGGTCACAGACCGCGGCCTCGTCAAGGTGCTAGACTTCGGCCTAGCCAAGCTCCTCGAAGACGAGAAGAAGAAGGGCGGCGACGTTCACCTGACTGAGCTGGGCGTCCCCTACGGCACGGCCACCTACGCCGCGCCCGAGCAGGCCACGGGCCAGAAGGTTGACCACCGCGCGGACATCTTCTCGACGGGCGTGCTGCTCTACGAGGTGCTCGCAGGCACCTGGCCGTTCCGCGGGCAGACGACCGTGGAGGTTCGCTACGCAGTCCTGCACGACACGCCCGAGCCCGTCTCGGAGGTGCGCAAGGACAACCCGCCGGAGTCGCTACAGCGCATACTCGACCGCTCGCTCGCCAAGCGCCCCGAAGAGCGCTACCAGCGCATCGCGGAGATGCGCGACGACCTGCGCGCCGTCATCCGCGAGGTAGCGGGCGCGTCGGGCGCGGAGGCGAGCTTAAGCCCGGCGGGCGACGTGCTGCCCGTGACGGCGCCGCCCCGGCACCACGGCCCCGAGGGCGGCGGCTTCGGCCGCGCCTTCCGGCGTTGGTGGCGTAGCCTTACGGGCGGCGAGGCGCAGCCGACTTCGATGCCGCCGCCCTCGCGCTCGGCCTCCGCGCAGTCGCGCGGGGCGCACACCTCGGCCCACTCCTCCGCCCCCGGCTCGCCGCACGTCAGCCAGTTCGAGACGCAGAAGTCCATTGCCATCCTCCCCTTCCGCAACCTCGCCAACGACCCCGAAGCTAGCTTCTACGAGTTCTCGCTGGCCGACGCCGTGACCACGGAGCTCGCGCGCGTGCGGCAGCTAATCGTGCGCCCCTCGTCGCTCATAGTTAAGTACCAGGGCCGCGAGGTTGACCCGCGCGACGCCGGCCACGAGCTCGGCGTGAGCGCCGTGCTGTCGGCGAGCTTCCTGCGCGCGGGCGGCAGCCTCCGCGTCAACGCGCAGCTCATAGACGTCGAGACCGGCGACATGCTCTGGAGCGACCGCATTGACGCCACCGCCTCAGACATCATCGCCCTACAGGACACCATCGCGCAGCGCATCGCGAAGGGCCTGAACGTCGAGCAGCGCGGCGCGGCCGCGGGCGAGCAGCAGAAGCCCGCCACGCAGAGCACGGCCGCCTACGAGCAGTACCTGCGCGGGCGCGACTTCTTCGCCAAGTTCCTCTTCCACACGCTCGACACGGCCGACTGCGACAAGGCCGTCGAGCACTTCCAGCACGCCATCCGCCTCGACCCGACGTTCGCGCTCGCGCACAGCGCGCTCGGCGCCTGCTACGCCAACCGCGTGCTGAAGGGCCTCGGTGACGTTGAGGACTACGAGCTCGCGGAGAGCGCCTTCAGCCGCGCGCTTGAGTTAGACCCCGAGCTGGTCGAGGCCCGTATGCTCATGGTCTTCATATACCTCTCGCGCGGCGAGAAGGCGAAGGCGCGGGCCGAGGTCGCCCGGCTAACCAAGCAGGCGCCCAACGAGGCGGCCGTCTATTTCGTCAAGGGCGCGCTCAACCGCCTGGACGGCGAGTACGACCGCGCCCTGCGCGCCTTCGAGCGCCTCGCGCGCCTTGACCCGGCCGCGCGCGTCGTCGCGAGCTACAACCGCGCCCGCGTCTTCATGTACCAGCACCGCCTCGACGACGCGCTGCTGGAGCTCGAACAGGGCGCGCGCATCGAGCCCGACCACCCGCTCGTCCGCACCTTCCGCGCCGTCGTGCTCGGCCGCCGCGGCGACGTGGCCGAGGCCGTGAAGATTCTCAGCGACGTGCTCGAAGAGCACCCGCAGATGCACGGCATACGGCCGCTCCTCGCGCAGCAGCTAATCAAGCAGGGCGACACGGAGGCGGC
>DASPKR010000110.1:0-6730 GCA_035627975.1 Pyrinomonadaceae bacterium
AACTTTCCCCGCGTCATGGCTTCCAGGGCCTCCTCTGCGGATGACGCGGTGACGACCTCAGCCCCGCACTGGCCGAGCCCCGCGGCGAGCAACTCCCGCGCGTCCCGCTCGTCGTCCACGACGAGCACCCGCAGGCCGTCGAGCCTCTCCGGACACTCGTAGCGCGGGAGCGTCTCGCGCGCGGCCGGGTGCAAGCGGGCGCCCGCCTCCTCGGGCCAATATACGGGCGCGACGGGCAGCAGCACCGTGAAGGTGGAGCCGCGCCCCTCGCCGTCGCTCTCGGCGCGGACGGTGCCGCCGTGGAGCTCGACAAGGTGGCGGACGATGGAGAGCCCGAGGCCGAGGCCCCCGTGCTGCCGCGTCGTCTTCTGGTCGGCCTGGCGGAAGCGGTCGAAGACGTGGGGGAGGAACTCGGGCTTGATGCCGGCGCCGTCATCGCTCACGGAGATTTCGATGTGCGAGTTGACGCGCTCGAGCCTGACCTGCACGCGCCCGCCGCGCGGCGTGAACTTGATGGCGTTCGACAGGAGGTTCCAGACAACCTGCTGGAGCCGCACGGGGTCGCCCGCCACCGAGACGACGCCCGTGTCAATAACCTTTTGCAGGCGCACGCCGCGCGCTTCGGCCGCGGGCCTGACGGCCTCAATCGCGGCCTCGATGAAGGAGCCGGGCTCTACGGGCCTTATGTCCAGCCGGAGCTTGCCCGTTATGACGCGCGACACGTCGAGCAGGTCGTCTATGAGCTGCGCCTGAGCGCGGGCGTTCCTCTCAATCGTCTCGAAGGCGCGGGACTGCGAGCCCTCGTCGAACTTGTTGGCGCGCAGCAGGTGCGCCCAGCCGAGGATGGCCGTCAGCGGCGTGCGCAGCTCGTGCGAGAGCGTGGCGAGGAACTCGTCCTTGAGCCGGCCGGCCTCCTGAGCCTCGCGGTAGAGCCGCTCGTTCTCGGCCGCCGAGGCCTCGGCCTCCGCGCGCGCTCGCTTCGCCGCCTCGTAGAGCCGCGCGTTGTCCATCGCGACCGACGCCTGGGCGGCGAGCCCCGTGACGATGCGCTCGTGCTGCTCGGTGAACATGCCCGGCTCCGGGTGGCCGAAGAAGAGGCCGCCGAGAACCTCGCCCGAGCGCGAGACGACGGGGACTGCCAGGTAGCTCGTCACGGGCAGGTGGCCCGCGGGCATGCCGTAGTAAGGCGAGTTCTTGCCGTAGCGCGGATCTTTATGCACGTCCGGGATGCGCAGGGCGCCCTCGCCGCGGAAGGTCGGGCCGAAGAGGTCTGTGGCGCGCGGCATGGGGAAGTGCTCGAAGGCCGAGCGCGGCGCGCCCGACAGGGTGTAGAGCATGTAGGAGGCGCCCTCTTCGTTCAGCACGTTGTAGAAGAAGGAGCCGAAGCGCGCGCCCGTCAGCTCCGTCGCCGCGTCCGTGACGGCCTGCACGATCTTCTTCAAGTCCAACTCGGCCGAGACTACCTGGCCGATCTCGTAGATGATCCGCAGCGCCTCGGCCTGCTCGGCCAGCGTCTGCTCGGTCTGCTTCCTGTGAGTGATGTCCTGCACCACCCCGAGCATGCCGCGCGCGCGGCCCGAGTCGTCATAGATGCCGCGCCCCTTGGCCGAGACCCAGCGCAGCGACCCGCCCCGCGCGACGACGCGGTACTCTATGTCGTAGTCGCCCCCTCCGGCGACGGACTCCTCGACCGCGATGCGGGCGCGCTCGGCGTCCTCGCCGTGGAGCATGCCGCGCATCTGCTGCCAGGTGACGCGCGAGCCGGGCTCGATGCCGAATATCTGAGCGGCCGCCTCGGAGAGCGTGACCACGTCGGTCGCGGCGTCCCAGCTCCAGTCGCCGAGGCGCGCGGCTTCGAGCGCGAGGTTCAGGCGCTCGGCCGTCTCGGCGAGCTTGCGCTGGGCGGTCTGCTTCTCCGTTATGTCGCGCGCTATCTTCGACGCGCCGATTATCGTCCCGTCGGCGCCCCTGATGGGCGAGACCGTCAGCGAGACCTCCACGCGCGAGCCGTCCTTACGCACGCGAACGGTCTCGTAGTGGCCTATGCGCTGGCCGCGGCGCAGGCGCGCGAGTATGGCCGGCTCCTCGTCGGGGTGGTCTTCGGGTATGAGGACGGTGATGGATCTGCCTATCATCTCGTCGGCCGTGTAGCCGAAGAGCAGCTCGGCGCCGCGGTTCCAGCTCGTGATGATGCCGTCGAGCGTCTTGCTGATGACGGCGTCGTCGGCCGACTCGATGATGGCCGACAGCCAGTAGGGCGCGACCTCGGCGGTTTGCAGTCGCTCGATCCACTCGGCGGTGCTGTAGCTGCCGGCCGAGCCTTCTGCGGGCGGTTCGTGGGACATGGTCAGGCTTAGACGGTCTCCGGGCCTTCGGGGCCGTGGGCTAAATAGGGGAAAGCAAGGGGGTGCCGGCGATTATACACACCCCCGCTTTATTTGCACGCCGCTTTTGTGCCCGCCGCCGGGCGGCGCGCGGCGGCGCGGCCGTGCTATTCTCTCCCGGCCTCGAGGCGAAAAGAATTCGACGCCGGCCCCCGATGAGAACGAACTCCACCACGTCCTATTCCTCGGAGGAGCGCTTCCGCGCCGTCCTCGAACAGGCGCCATTCAGCATACAGGTGATGTCCGCGGACGGGCGGATACTGCGCGTCAACCGCGCGTGGGAGGAGCTTTGGGGCGTCACGCTCGAACAGATTGAGGGCTACAACATCCTCGAAGACCGGCAGCTCGTCGAGAAGGGCATAATGCCCTACATCGTGCGCGCCTTCTCGGGCGAGGCCGTCGAGATACCGCCCGTCCTCTACGACCCGAACGCCACCATCCCCGACATCACGCGCCATGTGGAGCCGCAGCGCTGGACGAAGGCCGTCGCCTATCCGATTAAGGACGCAGGGGGCCGCGTCGTCGAGATCGTGCTCATGCACGAGGACATCACGGCGCGCGTGGCGGCCGAGCAGTCTCTGAAGGAGAGCGAGGCGCGCTACCGCGCGCTCTTCGAGACGACGAGCGACGGCATCATGGTCGTCAGCGAAGAGGGGCGCTACGTGGACGTGAACGAGAGCCTCTGCCGGATACTGAAGGCGCCGCGCGAGCGCCTCCTGGGCGCGCACTTCAGCGACTTCATGCTGCCCGAGCGCCTGGACGACGCGCGCCGCGCCTTCGACATCCTGCGCGAGACCGGAACGTTCACGGGCGACTTCCCCGTGCGCGCGGCCGACGGGAGCACCGTCGAGCTGGAATGGAACTCCCGCGCAAACTTCCTGCCGGGCCTGCACGTCTGCGTCGCGCGCGACGTGACGGAGCGCAGGCGCGCGGAAGAGGAGACCGCGCGGCTCTCCGCGCAGGTGGAGGCCGAGCGCAGGAGGCTCGAGAGCCTGGTGGCGAGCGTCCCCGGCGTGGTGTGGGAGGCGTGGGGAGAGCCGGGCGCCTCGGCCCAGCGCATCAACTTCGTGAGCGGCTACGTCGAGAGGATGCTGGGCTACACGGTGGGGGAGTGGCTCTCGACGCCCAACTTCTGGCTCCGGATAGTCCACCCGGACGACAGGGAGCGCGCAGCCCGCAACGCCTCCGAGCGCTTCGCCCGCGGCGAGACGGGCATCAACCGCTTCCGCTGGGTGACGAAGGACGGCCGCGCCATACACGTCGAGACGCGCTCGACCGTGATACTCGACGAGCACGGCCGCCCGGCAGGCATGCGCGGCGTTACGATGGACATAACCGAGCAGGTCAGGCAGGAGGCCAACGAGCACTTCCTGGCCGAGGCGAGCACGGCGCTCTCCGCCTCGCTCGACTACGAGACGACGCTCGCCACGGTCGCGCGCCTCGCCGTCCCCCACTTCGCCGACTGGTGCGCCGTTGACATGCTCGACTCCGGCGGCACGGCGCGGCGCCTCGCCGTCGCGCACGTTGACCCCGCGAAGGTCGAGTGGGCGCGCGAAATCTACGAGCGCTACCCGCCCGACCCGGCGGAGCCGCGCGGCCTCTACAACGTTCTTCGCACGGGCGAGTCGGAGTACTACCCGGAGATAACCGATCAGATTCTCGTCGAGGGCGCGCGCGACCCGGAGCATTTGGAGATCATGCGCCGCGTGGGCTTCCGCTCGGTGATGTTAGTCCCCCTGAAGACGAGGGACGGCGTGCTCGGCGTCATCACGTTCGTCAACACGGAGTCGGATAGGGCGCACACGCCGGAAGACCTCGCCTTCGCCGAGAGCCTCGCGGCGCGCGCCTCGCTCGCCGTCGAGAACGCGCGGCTCTACCGCGCCGAGCAGCAGACGCGCCGCGAGGCCGAGCGCACGTCCGACCGCCTCGCGCGCCTCCAGGCCGTCTCCTCCGCGCTATCGCACGCGCTCACGCCCGAGGAGGTCGCCACGGCCGTCATCGAGCAGGGGCTGAGCTCGCTGGGCGCGCACGCAGGCGCGGTCGTCTCGCTCGACGCATCGGGCGAGTGGCTGGAGCTTACGGCGACGCTCGGCTTCCCGCCGGAGGTGGCGGGGAAGTGGGGGCGGTTCCCCGTCTCCGCCGCGGTGCCGATAGCCGAAGCCGTGCGGAGTCAACTGCCCGTCTTCGTCGAGTCGTTCGACGACTGGGGCGAGCGCTACCCCTGCCTCGGGCCGCTCGCGTCCGTGTCGGGCAGCCGCGCGCTGGTCGCGCTGCCTTTGAACGTCGAGGGGCGCGTAATAGGCGCTTTGGGCCTCAGCTTCGCGCGCCCGCAGGGGTTCGCCGACGACGACCGCGCCTTCATGCTCGCGCTCGCGCAGCAGTGCGCGCTCGCCCTCTCCCGCGCGCGCCTCTACGAGACCGAGCAGCGCCTGCGCGCGGAGGCGGAGGCCGCCAACCGCGTCAAGGACGAGTTCCTCGCCACCGTCTCGCACGAGCTCCGCACGCCCCTCACGGCGATTGTCGGCTGGGCCAGCATGCTCCGCTCGAACGTGCTCGACGCCGACTCCACCGCGCGCGCTGTCGAGACCATCGAGCGAAACGCCAAAGCGCAGACGCAGATAATCGAAGACCTCCTCGACGTGTCGCGCATCATCACAGGAACGCTCACCCTGAACGCGCACGCCTCCGACCTCGGCCCCGTCGTGGACGCAGCCGTTGACTCCGTGCGGCCGGCCGCAGCATCGAAGGGCATCACGATAGTCGCGGAGACGGAGCCCGGCCTGGGCTCGGTGTGGGGCGACCCCGCGCGCCTGCAACAGGTGATGTGGAACCTGCTCGCGAACGCCGTGAAGTTCACGCCGCCGGGCGGCGAAGTCCGCGTCTCGGTCGCGCGCTCGGGCGAGCGGGCGCGCGTCACGGTCTCCGACACGGGGCAGGGGATAAGCCCCGACTTCCTGCCCTTCGTCTTCGACCGCTTCCGCCAGGCCGACCAGCGCATCACGCGGCAGCACGGGGGCCTCGGCCTCGGGCTCTCCATCGTTCGCCACCTCGTCGAGCTCCACGGCGGCTCCGTCCGCGCCGAGAGCGAGGGCGAGGGGCGCGGCTCCACCTTCACGGTCGAGTTGCCCTTCACGGCGTCGGGCGAAGCGGAGGCCGGCGCCCCGGCCGCGGCACACTCCCCGGCCGGGGGCGCAGCCGCGTCGGCCTCCGACTTGGCCCCCTCGCTCGACGGCTTGCGGGTGCTGCTGGTTGACGACGAGCCGGACGCGCGCACACTGCTCACGACGGTTCTTGAGCAACGCGGGGCGAAGGTGCGCGCTGTCGCGTCGGCCGCCGAGGCGCTCGCCGAGCTCGCCGAGTTCGGGCCCGACGTACTGGTGAGTGACATAGGGATGCCGGGCGAGGACGGCTACACGCTCTTGCGCAAGGTGAGGGCGCTCGGCCCCTCGGAGGGCGGGCGCGTCCCGGCCGTCGCCCTGACGGCCTACGCGCGCGAGGAGGATCGCATGCGGGCGCTGCTCGCCGGCTACCAAGTTCACGTCGCTAAGCCCGTCAACCCGTCCGAGTTCATCGCCGTCGTCGGCGGGCTTGCCGGCGTCAACTTCGGCAAGTGAACTAGCCCCGGCGGGGCGTAAACGCGAAGACGGGGCGAACGGTTTTTGCCGTCCGCCCCGTCGCTCATTCAAGCCCCTGACCTTCCGGCGCTCTACTTCGAGCCGCCCTTCTTAGAGCCGCCTTTCTTCGAGCCGCCCTTCTTGGCGCCGCCGCCCTTCGAGGCCTTGCCGCCTTTCTTGCCGCCCTTCTTTGCGGGCGCCTTGTTAGTCTTCTTCCCGCGGCCGGAGCCGCCCGGCTTCTTGCCGCCGCCCGAAGACTTGTTAACCGTCGCCCACGCCCTGCGCTCGGCCTCGCCCTCCGACAGCCCGCGCTCCTCGTAACCCTCCTCGATGTGCTCGGCCTGCCGCTTCTGCTTGTCCGTGTACTTCGACTTGTCGCCCCTCGGCATACTCTCCTCCCTTCCGCCGCCGCGGTCGCCACGCGGCCGATGCTCGTAAAACTTCGCGAACTATAGCACGCCCTGCGACGGCAGCGCGGCGTGAGGCGGAACATCGAAACGGGAAAAATAACGGGAAAAGCGAAAACGGGAAGCCCGGAGGCTTCCCGTATCTTATTGAAGAAATTGGCTCCGCAGGTAGGACTCGAACCTACAACCCTTCGGTTAACAGCCGAATGCTCTGCCATTGAGCTACTGCGGATGATAGCTTGTCAACACGGCGGCGGTCTGAAGAGCGGCGCTACGTGAGAAGAGTTTTATAGCAGACGGCCCGCGGAGGCGTCAAGCGGGGCGC
>DASPKR010000111.1:0-3400 GCA_035627975.1 Pyrinomonadaceae bacterium
ACCCCAACTGCGGGCAGGAGTGCCACACCGTCTGCACGCAGGTCTGCACGACCGAGTGCACGGTGTGGGACGACTACGGCTACTGCTACTGGTACGAGCAGGTCTGCGACCCGCCCGAGTGCCACGTCGAGTGCTGGTAGGCCAACTCGCGGGCGCGGGGTTAGACCGTGTGACTGAACTTTGGGAGACGCAAAGATGAAAAAGCATGTTCTCGTCGCTCTGGTGATGTGCGTGACTGTGAGCGCCATCGTTTTCGGCATCGCGGGGACTTCGCAGGAGGTCAGGCCGCAGAAGCAGGTCGCGGGCGCGCGCGGCGGCGAGTCGCTGCGCGAGGCGGCGAAGCGCAACGGCTCGGCGATAGCCAGCGCGCACCCGAACAACCTGCGCCTCTACGAGGACGTGGCGTCGCTCGCGGGCGACAGCTCGGCCGTCGTCGTCGGCTCCGTCAAGTCGCGCTCGAGCAGCCTGCTCCAGCCGGCCGGCCGCATGGTTGTCACCGACTACACGGTGGGCGTCGGCGAAGTCCTGAAAGGGGGGCTACAGCCGGGCTCGGACGTGACTGTGAGAACTCCGGGCGGGCGGGTCGTCTTCGAGGACGGGACGACGGCCGAGGTGCAGATGCCCGACTACTGGAAGACGCCGCAGCAGGGGAAGACCTACCTGCTCTTCCTACAGAAGAGGGGGCCGCAGAACTTCGTCCTGCTCGGCGGGCCGCAGGGCATGTTCGAGGTCACGCCCGAAGGGTCGGTCGTCCCGCAGGTGCGCGCCTCGGACAAGCTAATGCAGAACTACAACGGTAAGGATTTTGCCGCCGTGCGCCAGGAGATACCTGCGACGGCAGCCGGCCGCAACTGAGTTCGGCCCGGCACTTCACCGAGGAGGTCGCGATTATGACGCGCAAGGTTGTTGTCATCAGCTTCTTGGCGCTCGTCGCCACGGGCAGTCTCATGGCGCTCGCGGGCGGGCAGCACGACCCTTCGCCCGCTGCCCGACGCGAGCTGGAAAGCCGCGGCATCGAGGTCAACGAGACTTCGCTACTCGCCAGCGTCCGGAAGGGCGACGAGGACGCCGTGGCGCTATTGCTCGCCGCGGGCGTAAGCCCCGACGCCGCCGACTCGCAGGACAAGGAGAAGCCTACGGCCCTGTCCGTAGCCGCCATGGGCGGCCGTGCAGGCGTCGTGCGCGCACTGCTGGCTCGCGGAGCGAGGGCCAACCTCGCAGGCCGCGACGGGCGAACCGCCTTGATGTGGGCCGCGTGGAAGGGCTACACGGACATAATCGAGGCGCTGCTCGACGCGGGCGCCGACGTTAACGCCGAAGACGCGGGCGGCAGCACGCCGCTACTGTTCGCCTCGTCGGAGCGGCGCTTCGACACTGCCTTCCTGCTTCTGAACAGGGGCGCGAGCCCGCGCGCGCGCGGCAGGCACGGCCACACTGCGCTGAGCTACGCGGTGCTCGGCGGCCAGGAGGCGCTTGCGCGCGCCCTTATCTCGAAGGGCGCCGACCTGAACGTGCGGGACGAGCGGAGGCGGACGCCCCTTATGCACGCTATCATGGTCGGCAACCTCGACATGGCGCGCATGCTGGTCGAGGCGGGCGCGAACGTCAACCTTGCCGACGCCTCCGGCGTCACGGCGCTGATGTTCGCCGCCGAGGAGGGCAAGATCGAGCTGACGAAGCTGCTGCTTGCGAAGGGGGCGAACCCTCACACCCGCGACGCCGCCAAGACCACTGCCCTCTCGCGCGCGCAGGCCCGCGGCGACGTTGAGGCCGAGCGGCTTCTGAACGACAAGATGTTCGGGCAGGAGAAGAAGGAGTTCAAGACCTGGCCGTAAGCCTCCGCGGCGAGGCCGGGAACCTTATGATTAGTGAGGACGCTTTCAGCATGCCGGGGAGCGCAGGCCCTTCGCCGGGGGCGGCCCCCCGGCTCTTTTCCTCCCTGCGTCGGCTCGCGGCTCACCGCCCGTGGTTGTGCGCGGTGGCCGTGCCGTGCGCGGTGCTGGCCGCGGGCGTGGCCCGCGACGCGGCGGCGCTGCTGCGCTACCCGGCCGCCGTTGGGCTAGACGGCTACTACTACGTCCTACAGATCAATGCCCTGCAACAGACCGGCGCTTTGCACTTCCCCACAGGCGCGCCCCTCGTGCTCTACCTCATGGCCGGCGTGGGCTATCTGACGGGCGAGCCGGTTCTCGCCGTCAAGACGACGGGGCTGCTTCTGCACTTCGCCCTCGGGCTGGGTGTTCTCGCCCTTCTGAGGAGCCTCACGCGCTCGCCGTGGCCCGGCGCGCTCGGGGCCGCCATGGTCTCGGCCTCAAGCCTCCGCCTTTACATGACCGCCGAGTTCGTCTCGAACCTCGGCGGCCTGACCTTTCTCGTCTGGGCCGCGTGGTGCGCGCTCCGCTACTTCCGGCTTAGACGACGGGCGTGGGCCGCGGCGGCGCTCGTGCTGCTCGCGGGCGGGGCGCTCAGCCACCGCTCGATTCTGCCCCTGGCTGCCTCGCTCGCGCTCACGTCCGTTTTCGCACAATTTTTCCTCGCCCCTGCGCGCGGCCGTGCTGCGCGCATGGTGGCCCTGCTGGCGCTCGCGGCCCTCTGGCTCTCCCCGGCCGTGCTCGCCACGCAGGGCCTCTTCGATTTGCCGCCGCGGCTCGCGGGCGCGATTTCGGCGACGCCGCGCCCGCCCTTCGACCGCTACGCGCTGGCCGAGGAGATAATTCTGCTGCTCGCCGCGCCTCTCTGCATCCTTCTTATCGCAAAGGCGCGGCCGGGCGCCCCGGGCGCCGCGGAGGTCGTGATCGTCTCTTTAGCCCTCTTCAGCCTTTTATTCACGCTCAACCCGTTCCTCAACCCTCAAGGCGGATGGGTGGGCCTCGCGGGTCGCGCCCGCGGCCTCGCATACATACAGGCCGCACTGCTCGTTCCGGGCCTGCTGTGGTTACTGTGGCGAAGGAGCCGCCTGCTCGTCCTTTACGCCGCCGCGGCGCTCGTGCCGCTCATGCTTCTGAGCGCCGCCGCCCCGCCGCCGAGGGGGATTAGCCGCGACTATCTGGCCGAGCGCTCGGTGCTGACGGAGACGCTGCCCGCGCTTCGCGTAGATGTTGCGCCGAACTCTATCGTTGTCGCGCGCCACGGCGACGAGTTCCTCGTGACAGCGTTGACGGGGCTCCCCTCACAGCAGACCCCCCCGAACGATTCTCCGCGCTACGGCACTGTTTACTGGCTGCTGCACCAGGCGCCGCCGCAGACGCTCGACGGCTCGACGATTGTGCTCCGCGAGGGCGCGGACGGTCGCTTCGTGGGGTTGTTAGAGGACGGCCGCTTGCGTGCGAAGCTGGGCGGCCTGAGCGACCCGGAGCGGAGACGGCTCTTCGCACGGAACCCGCACCTGCGCCGGGCCTTC
>DASPKR010000112.1:0-12162 GCA_035627975.1 Pyrinomonadaceae bacterium
GGATTAAGAGCGCCCTTAGATGCTTTTATCCCGCATACCCTGTGAACCCCTCCCGAGGCTCTAATCCGAGGCTCTAATACTGCCAGTTGACGTTGACGAAGCCCGTCCCCGAGGTGGGGACGGTGTAGGTGTGGTTGGCCCCGGCCTCCCACGTGACGGCGCCGCCCGCGGCGATCTTGATGAACTTGAACTGTATGGTCTGCCCGGCGGGGACGCTCACGTTCAGGAACCAGTTCGGGTAGTTGGGCGTGAGCATCGGGCCGACGGCGGCGTCCCATGTGGTCGCCCAGTTGCTAAGCTCGACGGTGTTGCCCGTCAGGAAGATGTAGTCGCCTACCTGCGTGGGGCTGGCGTTATAGACGGTGAAGGTGACGGGGATGAGCTTCGCCGTCAGCACCGTGAACTGTATGCCGTTCGAGACCTGGCCCGACGAGTTCGTGACCGTCACGTTGTAGTTGCCGTTCGTCACGCTCGGCACCGTGGCGACAATCTTCGTCGCCGACCACGAGTTCACCGTCGCCGTCGTCGTCCCGAACTTCACAGTCCCCTGCGTCGTGCCGAAGTTCTTTCCGCCGAGCGTGACTTTCACGCCGGGCTGCGCCGCGGTCGGGCCGACGGAGCCTATCTGCGGCGTGCCTCCCGACTCAGTGCGCTGCCAGACGGCGACCGCGCCCGCGGGCAGCGAGAAGGCGGCGACGGGGTTATTGCCGCCCGAGCCCGTCGTGACCGTGATGGACGAGCCGCCGAGCAGGCCCGTCAAATAGTCGGAGTGGGTGCCGGCCGGGAGCGCCGTGTTCAGGCCCGTTATCTGCGTCGCCGAGGCGCCCTTGTTGATGGCGACGAGCACGGTGTTGCCGAAGAACTTCCGCTCGTAGATGTAAACGTCCGGGTTTATCCAGCGCTGCTGGTGCGAGCCGTAAGCGACGGCCGTGTTGTTGCGCCGGAGCGTCGAGAGCCGGTTCGTAAGGGTGTAGGCCGTCGTCGAGGTGTTGAAGGAGTTCATCATCGGGCGGTTGTACGGGTCGCCGCCGCCCGACGTGTTGTCGAAGAGGTACTGCTCCGTGCCGTAGTAGATGCAGGGTATGCCGCGTTGCGTGAGGATGAAGGCGAGGGCCTGGTGCAGGCGCGTCTGGTTGTTGTTCAGGCTGAGGAAGCGCGTCATGTCGTGGTTATCTATGAAAGTGACGAGGTCTTCGTCCCACGTGAAGTTGTTCGCTTCGGCGACGAGGACGTTCTCTATCTCGCTGAAGTTGGCGTTCGAGCCGAATACGTTGCGTATGGCGGTGTTCAAGGGGAAGTCGAGCATCGAGATGCCGCTCTTGTTGGCGAACTTGTAGGAGTCGCGGTAGAGAGGGTCGCTCGTGCCTGACTGATACCACTCGCCGAAGAGGAAGCTGTCCTTGTAGGTGTAGATGGAGTTGGCGAGTGAGTACTGCCAGCCCCAAGTGATGTGCTTGATGGCGTCAATGCGGAAGCCGTCCACGCCGTGATCCTGATAGAGCTTGGCGGCCGCCTTCATGTAGGCGTCAATGGTGGCGTGCTCCTGGTTGAGGTCGGCGAGGTTGAAGAGCGTGTAGTACTGAACCTGGTAGCGGTCGTCCCAGTTCACGATGTTGCCGTTGTGGTGGAAGTAGCCGTTGGTGTCGTTGGTGTAGTTGCCGAGGAGGGTGCCGTTGTCGTAGAGGGCGCCGAACTCGCCGGCGTTGTCCTGCGTCGAATGATTCGGCGCGAAGTCAACGATTACCTTGATGCCCGCCTGGTGCGCGGCCGTCACGAAGTTGTCGAAGGCCGCCCAGCCGTTCGTCGTGTCGCCGAAGTGCTCCTCGGTGCGCTTGAAGTCGCGGCCCTGGTAGCCGTGGTAGGAGGCCGTCGGGTTCCCGTTGCCGTCGGGTATGTTGGCGTTCAGGTTGTCAACGTGCGGGGAAATCCAGATGGCCGTCACCCCCAGCCCCGCGAGGTAGGACATCTTCTGCTGTATGCCCTGGAGGTCGCCGCCCCAGTAGGCGCGCCAGTTGGTCTTGGTCGAGTCGTAGAGGCCGGGCGACTGCGAGGGGTTGTTGTTGGCGGTCGAGCCGTCGAAGAAGCGGTCGGTGATTATCTGATAGACGACCTCGCGCTTGAAGTCGGCCGCGAGCGAGGTGAGCGGCGCGAGCGCGACGATGAGGACGAGCAGGGGCGCTGTCAGGGCTTTCCAAAGAGCTTGCATGGTGGGGTCTCTCCCGCGGGCGGCTGGCCCCGCTCTAAGCGCGCCGGGCGGCGCGCGTCGTCGGAGGGTCGTGCGAGGCTTACGGCTTCCTAACCCTTTCGGCGGCCCGGCAAGTGCGGCCGCGCCGAGGGGGCGTGAGTATAGCAAAGAGGGGGGCAAGGCGCGGGGGCCGAACGTCGGGCCTGTCGGCCCCCGCCTGTCGTGACTACTGCGCGGGCTTCTTGTACTTGTCTATGAGCTGCTGGAGGCCGTCGGTCGAGTCGTTGTGGCGGAACTTGTAATACTTCTCTAGCTCCTGCCGCATCCCGGTGTTCGCCTCCTTGTGCTGCGGGCTGCCTTCGGTCATTGCCACGGCGCGCGCGTAAGCCTCTATGACCTTGTCGAGCTGCTCGTTGGCCTTCTTGAGCAGTTCGTTCTTAGCGGGGCCGGCGGCCGCCGCCTGGTGCTGGCGCGCCGTCTGCTCGTAGTCGCTATAGACTATGTCGCTCAGTATCAGATAGACGGTCGGGTCGGGCGAGCCCAGCTCGGCCGCCTTCTCGAGCCTCTGGCGCGTGGCGGCGCTGTCGCCCGCGCGCATGGCGAGGATGCCTGTCTCGCGGTAGAGGGCGTGGTGGTACTGCTTCTTGTAGTTGGCCCACTGCGCGTCGTCGGCCCCCGCGGGCTTGCGGCCCGACTCAATCATCTCTATGGCCTTAGCGCCGTACTGCCGGCCCTGCTCGACGAACTTGTTGTTGCCGCGTATAGACTCGTTCAAGGCTACGACGGCGAGGCGCCGCATCGTGTCGACGTCGTCGGGGTTCTTCTGGAGCCAGGGGCCCGCGAGCCGGAAGGCGTCCTCGGCCTTCTCCGTGTCGAGGTAGGCGGTGATGAGCATGCCGTGGGCGTGCTCGGCCTCGCCGGGGCCGTTGAAGACGGAGGCGAAAGCCTCGGCCAGAGAAATCTTGAGCTGCGCGTCGGTCGCCTCCTGTATGGAGGCGAGCACGGCCTCGACGACCTTCGGGCGTAGAGAGCTCTGCGGGTACTTCTTTATGAACTCCGAGGCGGCCTGTAACTTCGCCTCCGGCCCCTTCGCCTTGTTTATCTTCTCGGCGGCGTCGCGCTCGCCGCCCGAAATCTTCGCCTCCTGCTTCGACTCCTGCGCCGCGGGCGCGCCGGCTCCCGCTGCGGCCGCCGCCCCCCACGCCGGCAACGATGCGCACGCCGCCAGAGCGCACGCCGAAACGATTCTTGACCTCATGTGCATCACCCCGTTCGGATTCTGATTTATTCCCGACCTGCGTTTACGCGCTAGGTTACAACAGGCCAGAGGCTGGAGACTAGGGGCTAGAGGCTGGTTAAAGAGAATGTTTTTAAACTAGCCTCCAGCCTCTTCTTTTCACGCGCGGCCGACGACCTCGCCGGTCTGCGTGTTGACGCGCACGCGCTCGCCCTCCTTGATGAAGAGCGGGACGCGCGCCTCGAGGCCGGTCTCCAGCGTGGCGGGCTTAAGGTCGCGCCCCGAGGCGCGGTCGCCCGCGACGCCCGGCTCGGTCTGAGCGACGGCGAGCTCGACGAACTGCGGGAGCTGCATGGCGACGGCGTCGCCGTTGTACTTGAGTATTTGGAGGCGCAGCCCTTCCGTCATGTAGCCCCGGTCGTCGCCCACCTGCTCCTGTGGGAGCGCGAACTGCTCGAACGTCTCTTCATCCATGAAGTGGAAGCCCCCGGCGTCCGCGTAGAGGAACGAGGCGGGCGACAGTTGCACGTCCGGCTCGCCGAACTTCTCGCCGGAGCGGAAGCTCTTCTCGAGGACCGCGCCCGTGAGCAGGTGGCGCAGGCGTGTCCGCACCATCGTCGTCGCGCCGCGCGCCGAGGGCGACGCGAAGGTAACGTCCACGACGGCGTAGGGCTCGCCGTCAACCTCAATCATCATCTTCCGCTTCAGCTCGTTCGCGCCTATCAGGGCCACGCGGCTCTCTCCTCAAGTGAGTAAAAGTATTCGGTTCGTCATCGGCCGTCGGCGCTGTCGTAGTCGTAGCGCAGCGGCTCGGCCGAGGGGCGAAGGCTTATCACGACGGACTTGGAGGCCGGCGTGTTGCTCTTTTCGGCGACGCTGCGGACGGGGACTAAGACGTTCGCCTCGGGGAAGTAGGTCGCGGCGCAGCGTCGCGGTATCCGGTAGGGGACGACGATGAAGCGGCGCGCCCGTCGCTCCTCGCCCTCGAAATGGCTCACGAGGTCAACCACCTGACCGGCCGAGACGCCGGCCTCGGCCAAGTCTTCGGGGTTCAAGAAGACCACGCGGCGCTCGTTGTGTATGCCGCGGTAGCGGTCGTCGAGGCCGTAGATGGTCGTGTTGAACTGGTCGTGGCTGCGGACGGTCATCATGAGGAACTGCCCCGGCGCAAGCTCGTGGCGCGGCAGCTCGTGGACGGTGAAGTTTGCGCGCCCTGTTGAAGTTTTGAACGTGCCTTCGCGCGCGAGGTTGGGCAGGTAGAAGCCGCCGGGCTCGCGCACGCGGCGGTTGTAGTCGTCGAAGCCGGGTATGGCGCGCTCTATCAGGTCGCGTATGCGGTCGTAGTCTTCGACCAGCCACTCCCAGTTGACCTTGCTCTTCGCGCCGAGCACGGCTCGCGCCAGGCGCGCGACTATGACGGGCTCGCTTAAGAGATGCTCGGACGCGGGCGCGAGGCTCCCGCGCGAGGAGTGGACGACGCCCATCGAGTTCTCGACGCTCACGAACTGCTCGCCTCCGGCCTGCACGTCGCGCTCGGTGCGGCCGAGGCAGGGCAGTATCAGCGCCTGCTCGCCGGTGACGAGGTGCGCGCGGTTGAGCTTCGTGGAGACGTGCGCCGTCAGCCGGCAGTTTTGGAGCGCGCGGGCGGTGAACTCGGTGTCGGGCGTGGCAGAGAGGAAGTTGCCGCCGACGGCGAAGAAGACTTTGACGCGGCGGTCGTGCATGGCCTTGATGGTCTCGACGGTGTCGAGGCCGTGGCGGCGCGGCGGCTCGAAGTCGAACTCGCGCGCCAGCGAGTCGAGGAAGGCGTCCGAAGGCCGCTCCCAGATGCCCATCGTGCGGTCGCCCTGCACGTTCGAGTGGCCGCGCACGGGGCATGCGCCCGCGCCGGGCCGCCCTATCTGACCGCGAAGAAGAAGCAGGTTGACTATCTCCTGCACGTTCGAGACGGCGTTCTTGTGCTGCGTGAGCCCCATGGCCCAGCAGACGATTGTGCGCTCCGAGTTGATGAAGATTTCCGCCGCCTCGCGAATCTGCTCGCGCGCCACCCCGCTCTGCTCGACTATCTCTTCCCACCCTACGGAGTCGAGCGCGCGCCTGAACTCCTCGAAGCCGGAGGTCTTCTCTTCTATGAATGCGTGGTCTAAAACCTGACCGGGGCGGCGCGACTCTTCTTCCAGCACCTCCTTCATCAAGCCCTTCAGCAGGGCCACGTCGCCGTTGACGCGGACTTGCAGGAAGAGGTCTGTGAGAGGGGTGCCGCCGCCGACTAAATCTATCGGGTGCTGCGGGTGCTTGAAGCGGTTGAGGCCGGCTTCGGGCAGGGGGTTTACGTGAACAATCTTGCAGCCGCGCCTTTTCGCGTCGCGGAGCGTGGTGAGCATGCGCGGGTGGTTGGTGCCGGGGTTCTGGCCGATGACGAAGACGGCAGAGGCTTTACGGAAGTCTTCGAGCGTGACCGTCCCCTTGCCGACGCCGATGGTCTCCGTCAGGCCGCGCCCCGAAGACTCGTGGCACATGTTCGAGCAGTCGGGCAGGTTGTTAGTGCCGAACTGTCGGACGAATAGCTGGTATAGAAAGGCGGCCTCGTTCGACGTGCGGCCCGAAGTGTAGAAGGCAGCCTCGTCGGGCGACGCGAGTGAGTTAAGCTCTTCGGCGATTAACTTGAAGGCGTCGTCCCACTCAACCGGCTCGTAGTGCGTGGCGCCGCGCCGCAGCACGAAGGGGTGCGTTATGCGCCCCTGCTTGCCGAGCCAGTAGTCTGACTTCTGCGAGAGGTCTGCGACGCTCCAGCGGCGGAAGAAGTCGGGGGTGACGCGCGCCGTCGTCGCCTCCTCGGCGACGGCCTTCGCGCCGTTCTCGCAGAACTCGGCGTGCGAGCGCTCGCCGTCAGGGTCGGGCCACGCGCAGCCCGGGCAGTCGAAGCCGTCCTTCTGGTTGACGCGAAGGAGCGTGCGCGCGCCGCGCAGCAGTCCCATCTCGCCGGCGGCGTGCTTCGTCGCGACCCACACGGCCTTCAGGCCGCCCGCGACCTCCTCTGGCGCCGTGACGCGCCCGCCCGTGAAATCCTCCGGCGGCTGCGCGCGCACGCCCGCGCGCGAGCCCGGCACGCCCGCGCCGGAACTGTCGCCGACCTCGTGGACGAATTCGGCGCCGGCCGCCTCCCGCTCGGCCTCCATGCGCGAGTGGTAGTGCGTCGGCTGCACGGCCGAAGACTCCTCGGCCGCCTCGCCGCGCGCCGCCACCGCCTGCCGCGTCTGCTCCCGCTCGCTCATCGTGTCGGTTCCCTTTGCGCCGAGAGTTTACTACAGCGGCCGACGCCGCCCGAAACGCCCGCCGCCCGACTGGCACTCGGCTTGATTGTTAATCGTGGGGCGCTCGTGCGCGCGTATCGTTAGCGTGCAGGCGCAGGGTTTTAACAAACGACAGGAGGGAACAGATGAACGCTTTTCAGCTTTTGAAAGAGGATCACCAGAAAGTTTCAGGCATCTTCCAGCAGCTCGAGCCGACGACCGAGAACGCCATCAAGACGCGGCAGGAGCTGTTCGCGCGCCTCAAGCAGGAGCTCGACATTCACGCGCACATAGAGGAGACGATCTTTTACCCGTCCATCAAGCGCGAGGCCGAGACGCGCGAGATAGTGCTCGAAGGCTTCGAGGAGCACCGCGTCGTCAAGACGCTGCTCGGCGAGCTGGAAGGCATGGACGTCGGCGCCGAGGAGTGGGCCGCCAAGCTCAAGGTCTTGAAGGAGAACGTCGAGCACCACGTCGAGGAGGAGGAGGGCGAGATGTTCCAGAAGGCCCGCCAAGTCCTGAGCGAGGAGCAGATCGAAGACCTCGGCGCGCAGATGGAGGAAGAGAAGAAGAACCAGAAGGCCAAAACCTCATCCGCCGGGGCGTGAGCGCGGCCCCGCCGAGTTTCCGGAGCGCGGGACGGCTCGCCCGCCCCGCGCTCTTTCTTCGCCTCAAGGATTCCTCAACCACCCTCCACTTAACATTACGCACCCCACAACCCTCTCTTAACCCTCGCGCTACTTTTGATCTGAAGGAGTTACCTCATATGGATCAAAGGGTGGAGACGATCATTCGCCTCATGCAAGCCGACTTCTGCCGTAAGCTCTCGCTCGACGAGATGGCGCGGGCCGTGAACCTCTCGCCGTCGCGCCTGCGCCACCTGTTCAAGGAGGAGACGGCGCTGACGCCCGCCCAATACCTGCGGCGGGTCAGGATGCAGCGGGCGGACAGTCTGCTCGCGGGTACGTTCATGCGCGTGAAGGAGATCAGCCACGCCGTCGGCATGTTCAACAGCAGCTCCTTCGTGCGGGCCTACAAGAAGATTCGCGGGCAGTCGCCGTCCGAATACAGAAGGAGCAGCTTTCTTCCCGGCGGCGACGGCCCGTGGGAGCACGATAGCCAGATAGTGCAGTGAATAGCCACTTCGGCAAATAAAATTCTCTTGCGGCGGGGAACGCGAAGTAGTAAAAAGCTGGCACCCCGAAAAATTCAGCGGAGACCTTAAACAGGTCGGGGGCGCCGTGACGCCTCGCACACCGGCAGCGCCCCGGCACGACTTTCACGGCGCCCCGTGCGCGGCGGACAGCCGCGGGGGCTCGGGGCGGCACAAACGTCGGAGATGACGCCGATGAGATATAAAATTGCGTCGCTAACCATCTTGCTGGCGGTCGCCGCGGTGGCCGCATTAGGAATGACTTTTCGAAGAGGGGCACAGACGGCCTCGGATCAGGCGAGGCGGCCCGACCCGACGACGATCCTTGCGCGCGTGCGGAAGGCGAAGGCGAGGGGCGCGACGGAAGTGACCTTCCCGGCCCCGAAGGCGTTCTACGCCGATGTCGGCAGTCTGGACGAGGCCCTTTTGCACTACGACGCCGTCATCGCCAAGCCCGTCGGGAAGACGAGCTTCCTGCTCGACACCCACAACGTCTCGACCTTCTACAAGTTTCAGATCGTGGAGAGGCTGTCCGCCAGCAAGATCGGGCAGGCGAGCCCACTCTCGCGGAGCCTGCCAGCCGGGCTGCCGCCCGCCGGGCCTAACCAGTTCTACCTGATGACGGGCGGCGGGGAACTGACCCTCGAAGGGGTTAGAGTCACCGTCCAGTCCGACATGGGCGAACTCTCCCCGTCGCAGAACTACCTACTCCTCATGAGACTCGACCAGTCGGGCGGCGCCGGCATGGTCGAGCTCGGCCCGTACGGCGTCTTTAAAGTCGGCCCCGACGACGCCGTCGAATCCATCGTCGCGAAAGCGCACTTGCTGAAGAGCGACATGGAGAGCCGCTACGGGAATTCCGTCGCCCGGCTGAGGGCGGAACTCCGGCGCCGTAACTAACCCCCGCTAAAACTCGACCCACGACATTTAAGCTGTGAGGGAGGCGGCTTATGAGGCTCTACGTGTGTCTGTTTTTCCTCGTCGGCGTCTGCTTTCTGACTTTCTCGGGCGCGGCCCAGACGGTCTGCCCCGAGTGCTTCTACGATCAGGTGCCGCCCGTCGGGCACGGCCAAGTGGACGGGCGCACCGCGCTCAACGTCTTCGCCGAGGGGTTCCCTTCTGGGCAGGACGAGATAGTCGCCACCGCCATAACGGTCGCGGCGCAGGGGTGGAACTCGGCCACGGACACGGGCGCGCCGGGGGGGAACCAGATTCCCTACCACTTACAGACGACCTCGGAGCCGGATCAGGCCGACTTCATCGTCAGGCTGGGGACGCCGACCGGCAGCGCGTGCGCCAGCATTGACATCACCGCCCAGCCGCCCGTCATCACCGTCAGCATGACCGCCGTCGAGAGCGGGAACCTCGAAGCCATCCTCAAGCACGAGTTCGGCCACCGGTTCGGCCTCGCCAACGCGGTCGGCTCCGCGGCCTGCGGCACGAGCACCTCCATCATGAGGGGGCACGCGCCGGGCGGCTGCACCATGGTGGTTCAGGAGATTCAGCCCTCCGACGTGGCACAGGTGAGGAGGAATTTCGACCCGAGCACTCGCCCGACCTGCACCGAGCCGGGAGGCGCCGCCTCTCCCATGCAGGAGGAGACGGGGCCTTCGTGCCCCGACAACGACTTCGACGGCGTGACGACCTGCGACGGGGACTGCGACGACTTCGACCCGTCCTACACCTACGACTGCTACTACAACTATTACCAGTACCCGGAGTGTTACGCCCGTTACGAGGTGACAGACTACTACTACTGCACCAGTAGCGACGGCGGTGAGACTTGGTCTTGTCGGTATCAATACTCGACATGGGAATACATGTACACGTATTGCTACTACTGAGGCACGGGTCCGACGACTTCTTTACGGGGGACTAACAGTTATGAGGAAGCGAATCATCCTTGTGTGCACGATGGCAATGACGGTCGTCGCCATCATGGTGTTGGCCCGCGCGCAGGACATCGGGCCGGTCACGCTGAGGGAGCGGGCGCTCGTGACGGGCAACTACGTGAAGATCGCGAGCGCCAGCCAGACGCCGATGTTCCAGGACCTCGATCAGTTGGGCGCGGCGAGCACCCTCATCATCAAGGGCACCGTCAGGGAGAACATCAGCAAGCTCTCGGCGGACGGCAACTTCATCTCGACCAATTACACGGTGGTCGTTGACCAAGTCTTCAAGGGCAGCCTCGTGACGGTGAACGACTCGATCACGGTGAGCATACCCGGCGGCAAGGTGGGCTTCCGGGGGAGGACGCCCGACAAGCCCGCGTTCGCGGAGGTCAAGGCGCCTTGGTTCAAGAGGATGGAGGACGGCAAGCAGTACTACCTCTTCCTGTCGCCCGACAGGCCCGCGCCGACGACGCAGAACATCCCGAACCCCTCCGGCCTCGTCCCGTTCCTGCCGACCGGCGGGCCGCAGGGAGTGTTCGAGGTCGCCGGGGGCGTCGTGAAGACGCACAGCGGTCGCCCCCTAGACCCCGTCCGGGCCTACAACAACGCCGCCGTCTCCAGCTTCAACCAGCAGGTGGTGGTGGCGGCGCAGCCGCATTCTCCGACTGTCCTTGTGCCGGTAGATCACTAGCCCCGACGCAGCTTTACCGCCGGGGCGAGGCCGGCTGGGAGGCCACGCAAACGCACGGCGTTCTTCATTAGCGCTCCCGCCCATCTTCCTGACGGGAAGATGGGCGGGAGCGTGCGCGCCTAAATTTACCCCTCGTCTTGAAGGTATCTGTCGGCCTTGAGCACGAGCACGGCGGTCGTTGACTGCGTTATCTCTCCCTCAAGAACCATCCTCACGGCCTCTTCCAGCCTGACCTTCAAAGGCTCAAGCCGCTCGACCTCGTCGCCGTCGGCGTCGGCGCCGAACTTCAGGTCGCGCGCGAGGAATATGCGCGAAGGCGAGAAGACCTGCGACGTGACGGCGTCAACCAGCCCGAGGTCAACCAGCTCTCCGGCCTCGACGCCCAGCTCCTCCCGAAGCTCGCGCCGCGCGGCCTCCTCCTCCGACTCGCCCCCCTCGACGCCGCCCGCCACCGCCTCGACGCTCTCCTTCCCCACGGCGTAGCGGAACTGCTTCACGAGATAGACGAAGCCCTCGCCGTCCAGCGCGAGCACCGAGATTCCCGGCAGCATCCTCATCGTCGCGTAGCGCCCGCGCTCGCCGTTAGGCTTCACCACCTCGTCAACCCAGAACTCCCCGAACTCGTCGCGGTGCAGGCACTCCGAAGACTCTATCGTGTAAGGCCCGTGCTTGCGTCCCATGAAACCTCCTTGAAAAGTTGAGAGCCCCTCAGCGCCTCCCGTGCGCGATGCGCGCGGCCTCGGGCAGCCTCCGCAGCCGGAGCATGGCGAGCGTGCCGAGCGCGGGGCCGGGCGCGAGCGCGACGAAGGCGTAGCGCCAGCCCACCCACCCGACCAGGAGCGGTATCAGATGAATCGAGACGGTCGTGAGCAGGAAGCCGCAGCAGGTCTGCACGGTGAGCGCCGTCCCCATGTAGCGCGCGTCGCCCAGCTCCGTCACGCACGCCGAGAACTGCGCCGAGTCGGCCACGACGCTCGCGCCCCACACGGCCGCCACCGCGAGCAGAAGCGCCGGGCTCGCCCCGTAAGCGAATCCGACGAGCACGCAGCACGCGCCGCTTACAATCATCGCCGCGGACGTGACGACGGTGCGCCCCACGCGGTCGGCCAGAAGCCCCGCGGCGACGCAGCCCGCGGCGCCCGAGCCTATGACAACGAACGACGCGGCCCCGGCGAGCGCGGGCGCGTTGGGCTGCGTCGGGGCGGGGCTGTGGGCCGACCGCGCGGGCCGGACGGTCGTGACCTCGGCGGCGATGTGCGTGAGCGGCGCGTGCTGCCTGCTGGTCGGGTTCCTGTACGGCGCGCACCCGGCGCTGCTGCTGGCGGTGGCGGCCGTGTGGGGCGCGAGCGTGGTGGCCGACTCGGCGCAGTTCTCGGCCTGCGTCACCGAACTCGGCGACCCGCGCTACATGGGGACGGCGCTGACCGTCCAGACCTGCTGCGGGTTCCTGCTGACGACGGCCTCGATCCACCTCGTCCCCGCCGTCGCCGACGCGGACGGCTGGCGCTACGCCTTCGCGGCGCTCGCGCCCGGCCCCCTGCTCGGCACGCTCGCCATGCTGCGGCTGCGCCGGCTGCCCGAGGCGGCGCGGATCGCGGGCGGTAGAAGGTAAGGGCCGCGAACCGTGAATCGTGAATAGAGAAAAGGCCGTTCCGATTCACGATTCACGGTTGGCGATTCACGATTCACGAAAGGGGTTTCATGGGGAAGA
>DASPKR010000113.1:0-5596 GCA_035627975.1 Pyrinomonadaceae bacterium
GCACTTCGAGGCGCTCGACCTCGGCCCCGAGGTCGGGCGGCGCCCCCTTCGCCGACCGCGAAGACGTTGGGCGGCTGCTCGCGCGCGTCGAGTTCGTCGCGCGCACCTTCCCCGAAGCGAACCTCCCCGAGCTGGGCGAGGAGGACGTTCTCGCCGCGCTCGCCTCGATGTGCGAAGGCCGCCGGAGCTTCGCAGAGCTGCGCGAGGCGGCGAGGCGCGGCGAGCTGTTAGAGCACCTGCGCGCGCGCCTCACGCCGGAACAGTCGCGGCTGCTGGCCACGATGGCGCCCGAGCGCGTCGCGCTCGCATCGGGCCGCCAAGCACGCGTCCAGTACGAGCCGGGCCAGAGCCCCTACGTCGCCTCTCGCCTGCAAGACTTCTTCCGCATGCGCGAGGCGCCGCGCATAGCGGCCGGGCGCGCGCCGCTAGTCCTGCACCTGCTCGCGCCCAGCCAGCGCCCTGTGCAGGTCACTTCAGACCTCGCCGGCTTCTGGTCACGCCACTACCCTCGCGTGCGCCGCGAACTGGGCCGCCGCTACCCGCGCCACGCCTGGCCTGAAGACCCGCTCAACCCCTGAACGTTCCGAATTACAGGTTCTAAGTGAAGAATCTGTCTTCGACCTGGAGCCTGTGACTCGGGACCTGAAACTTTCTTCGCGGCCGTGATTGAAAACTGTTTAGCATGTGTGAAAGAATGTTTGGGCATTGTTCTATCAATCTTAAATAAATTTCAGCCACCCCCCGTTAAAGGAACCCGACCGACATGCCTGAGTTACGCGGCAAGCAAGCAACCGAAGACGTTAAAGAGGAGTGGAAGCGCGCATACGACTACTACCTACGCGCCCCCGGCGTCCCCCACAACAAGAAGCTCGACCGCACTGAGCGCATCAACTACGTCGCCGACCAGATGAAGTTGACGCGCAAGCAGGCCAAGCGGCGCGTGAAGAACTACGAGGCCTGGCAGCGCAACATCAAGAAGGGGCTCGTCACTCCCTAAGAGCCGGGCGGCGCGCGAGTCTCATGCAGAGTCTTTCCCACCAGCCTTCCGCGGCGAAGGGGGCGCCGCCCGACCTCGGGGCCGAGGTCGAGCGCCTCGAAGTGCTCCTCTCGGAGCGGCGCGCGGAGCTTTCGGCCTTGCAGGCCGAGCTGCGCGACTTCAAGGTGCGATACGCGCACACGGTCGGCGCGCGCCTTGCCGAGCTGGCCGAGGTCGAGGCCGAGATACGCAAGGCCCAGGCCGGCGCGCTCGGGCTCGACGAGGAAGGGGAGGACGAAGGCGAAGAGGAGCGCGCCGCGAGCTTCTACGAAACGCGCCCCGCGCCCTCGGGCGGCGCCGGGTTGAAAAGGCTCTTCTGGTCGGTGGCGCGCATGTTCCACCCCGACCACGCCTCCGACGAGCAGGAGGCGCGCCGCCGGCACTCCATCATGGCCGAGGCGTCGCGCGCCTACCGCGACGGCGACGTTGACAGCCTGCACTCGCTCCTGGGCGACGAGCACCTGCAATCCTTCTGCGCCTCCGCCGGCCGTGACGAGGAGCCGGAAGACCTCCCCACGCGCCTGCTCAATTTGAAAGAAGAGCTGCGCACCATCGAGTTCGGCATCAAGCGCGCGCGCCACGACGGCCTCTACCAGCTCATGCTCAAGGCGCGCTCGGAGGCCGCCGAGGGGCGCGACGCCCTCGCCTCGATGGCCGAGAGCATCACCCGCCAGATAGCGAAGGCGCGACGTCGCCTCGAACACTTTTCTTAGAGGCTAGGGGCCAGTTAGAAGAAAGTCTTCCACTAGCCTCTAGCCTCTTTATCAAGCTATGGAATGTCGTGTCGGGTGCGGCGCGTGCTGCGTGGCGCCTTCGATAAGCACGCCGATACCGGGGATGCCCGAGGGTAAGCCCGCGGGCGTTCGCTGCGTGCAGCTCACGTCTGACAACCGCTGCCTCCTCTTCGGCCGCCCCGAGCGCCCGGCCGTCTGCACTAGCCTGCGCCCCACCGAAGAGATGTGCGGCCTGTCGGCCCGCGAGGCTTACACGCGCCTCGCGCGCCTCGAACGCCGCACGAAGAAGTGAACGAAGCGGCGAACCGAAGCCGCCCCTCCCTCCGCCCGCTCACGTCCATTATTCAGTACCTCCCCCGGCGCGGCCCGTGCGCCGAAAGGCGCGTCTCGTCACATTTCTGTTCACGCCGCGCGCCCGCTGCTTTAAGTTCGTCCGCGACGGCCGCCGCAGAGCGCGGCCCGGGCGCCCACCCGAGACGAAGTTCAGGCGAAGAAGGAGCACGAAATGAGAAGCAGCATAGTTAGCATCGCACTTGCGCTCAGCCTGTGCGCGGCCTCGGCCGTCGCGGTGTCGGCGAAGGTAAAGAGCAGGACGCTCACCGTCGGGTCTGACTTCCTTGTCGGGAGCACGCTCGTCAAGAAGGGCACTTACAAGCTGGCCTACGATGACCAGACGGGCGAGCTTACGGTCTCGGACAAGCAGAAGAACGTCGTGGCGCGCGCGACGGTGCGCGCCGAGCGGCGCGCGCAAGGGAAGAGGGGCTGGGACGTGACGCTCGCGCCCCGCGGCGGCCAGCTCGCGCTCGTGAGCCTCGCCTTCCCCGAAGACAAGCAGACCCTCTTCGTCGGCGACGCGACGGCCTCCGGCTCGGGCGCCACGCAAGGCAACGGCTCGGGCAGCGCCAACCAGAAGTAAAAAACTTCGGCGTAGGCGGCGGGAGAGGCCGCCGCCCGCACTTTTCGAGCGCCTCACTTAACTTCGGGCTTACTGATTCTGAGTCTCTTCGAGAGCCTCTTCGGCGCGCCTTATGAAGTTGAGGGCGCCGCGCCGGTTCTGTAGGTAGGCGCGCGCGGCAGCGGCGGCGTCGAGGCCGGGACGGTCGAGTCGTTCACGCGCGCCGAGCGCGCGGGCGCTCACGGTCAGCGCCGTGCCGGCGAGCGCCGTGCGGCGCAGAGCGAGCGCGTCGCGAAGGTGGTTGCGCGCGTTGCGAAGTAGTTGCTGCGCGCGGTCGCGCGGCAGCGAGGCGAGCAGCAGGTCAACGCCGTCGAGCGCGGCGGAAAGCTCCGCGTCGGTCGGCGCCGCCGTGCTCGCGGAGAGGGGGCGGGCGGCGTCGCCGTCATCACCAACCGCCGGCGGCGACTGGAAGCCTTCGGCGAGCGACTTGAGGGCCGCGAGGGCGCGGCGCGCGAGAATAAGGTCTGCGCGCCGCTCGGCCCGTATTTCGTCGAGGGCGGCGAGGGTGGCGGCGCCTGCGTCGCCCCGCCGGTGACTTAGCGCGACCTCGGCCCAACGCGCGTGCATGCGCGCCTTCGCGAAGAGGAGCGCGGCGCGGCCGCCGCCCCCCGCGCTCTCGCGGCACAGGCGGAGGTAGGACGCGCGCAGCTCGCGCCGGCAGTCGGGCGCCGGGGCGTCCGCGCGCAAACGTCGCGCCGACTCGTAGAGCGCGACGGCCGTCGCCAGGTCGGTCTTGAGCGCGCCGTCCGGAAGCTCGGAAACCTGTACGAGTATGCCGGGGTATAGGCCGTCGGCAGCCGCGCGAAACGGCCGCAGATCGGGCGCCGAGCCCGCGGCCGAGTCGAGAAGCCTGAGCTTGTCGAGCACGGCCTCCGCGCGCTTCAAATCTCTGTCGCGACTGCCCGCTTCGGGCTGGGCGGCCTGCGCCGCGCCGCGGGTGAGGAGCAGGGCGCAGAAGGAGACGAGAAGGAGAACTCTCGGCCGGGGCATGAGGAAGTGAAAGGCCGAATTTCCCGGAACTTCCTCAAACCGCTTCCGGAAAACGGCCGCGGGGCAGAATAACGAAAAGGCTCCGGCGCGGGGCTCACCCAAATTCGCCCCCGCGCCGGAGCCTTAAATCTTTGGTGTCAGGCGTGCCGTCAGAGGAGGACGGGCTTCGGGTAGTCGGTCGTCTTGCCCGTGTCTGTCAGGTCTTGGGCGCGCCATCCCGTGGGGTCGCCCGTGCGAAGCAGCCGGCCTTCGGAGTCAACCCAGTACTCGGGGAGCCCGAAAGTGGCCCACGCGTGCGGCGTGTAGAGGCTGCAACCGTCGTGGAAGAGCGTGCTGACGACGAACTCCCTGCCGTCGGGCAGGCGGTATATGCCCAGCTCGCGAAGCCTCGGCCTGCGGGGCTGTGGCGGAGTGGATGGAGAGCGCAGCGTGGAGGCTGCCTGAGCCATGATAGACCTCCGTTTTAAAACGCTCGGGCTTGGGGAGGCCGCGTCGTCGAAATATTTAAGCGTCGGGCAAGTTGAATTGAGCGAAATATAGCACAGATTCTCGCCGCCGTTATGTACGAACGGCGACGCTCGCGCCCGCCCCCCGCGGCAGCGGGGCGAAAAATATTCCGGCCGAGGCTGATTGCCGACCGGCCGCACTTGCGCGTTAGAAGGTGGGGCCGCCTGCGGCCCCGCTTTCCGGGAACGAGGGAGCCCATACTTATGCGAATCAGACTCAAGCACCCACTCTTAGCGGCACTGGCGCTCCTGTGCCTCGCGTCGGCGGCGCGCGCCGACATCAAGATCAAGTCGCGCACCAGCTTCGGCGGCCAGCCCGGCGCCGAGACGACCGTCTATATCAAGGGCAAGCGCCAAAGGAGCGAGACGGCCGGCCAGATGGCGACCGTCATGCAGTGCGACCTGCGCCGCACCGTCCAGTTGAACGGCACGACGAAGACCTACATGGTCTCGCCCTTCGACGACGGCTCCGCGGAGCAGCCGCAGACCGCCCCGCCTGCGGGGGCGCGCGAGCCCTCGCGCCGCGGCGGCATAGTCACCACCACGATGACGATGACCGACACGGGCGAGCGTAAAACCATGTTCGGCTACACGGCCCGGCGCATAAAGACCTCGATGGTCACGGAGTCTTCGCCCGACGCCTGCGACAAGCAGAAGTCGCGCATGGAGTCCGACGGCTGGTACATAGACCTCGCCGTCGAGTTCGACTGCTACGACAAGGCCGCGACCGCAGGCTACAGCTACCAGCGGCCGGGCGGCTGCCGCGACGAGCACCGCTTCAAGCGCGTGGGCGCGGCCAGGATGGGCTACCCAGTGCAGGTCACGACCACCATGTACGACGAGTCGGGCAGGGCGACTTCGAGCTTCACGCAGGAGGTTCTGGAGATTTCGAAGGCCGCGCTAGACGCGGCGCTCTTCGACGTGCCGGCCGACTACCGGCTCGTGAAGGACGCCTCCGAGATGTACTCCGCCTCGGCCGTGATGAACGCCGCGCAGGGCGGCGATGATGACGACAACGACGACGCTGCCGATCAGGCTTCGACGGGCGGGATGCCCGTGAACGTCGCCGGCGGCGCGTCTCAGGCGCAGGCGGCCGAGGGGCCGAAGAAGCCGGGCGTCGTCCGAATCGGGCTCGTGCTCCCGAAGGCGACCGCGGCCGAGGGGGTTGACTCGAACGTGCTGGCCGAGGCCGTCAGGAACACGACCGCCAGTTACCTCGCGGGGCCCGCGCTCGAAATCGTCAAGCTCGACGCACGTCCGCCCGAGCAGGCCGAGGCGGAAGCACTGAAGCGCGAGTGCGACTACGTCCTGACGATGACGGTGGCGCACAAGAAGGGCGGGGGCGGCGGCTTCGGCATGTTCAAGAAGATAGCGC
>DASPKR010000114.1:0-5087 GCA_035627975.1 Pyrinomonadaceae bacterium
CGGCCTCTCGCTCGGCGTGCTCGTCGTCGAGGCGTCCGAGAAGTCTGGCTCGCTCATCACGGCGCGGCTCGCGCTCGAACAGGGCAGGGAAGTTTACGCCGTGCCGGGCAACATCACGAGCCGCAACTCATTCGGCACGAACTACCTCATTAAGGGCGCGGGCGCGAAGCTGGTGCAGGCGTGGCAGGACGTAGTCTCGGAGTTCCCCGCAGAGTTGGCCGCGCTGATGCTCCCGCCCGAGCCTTCCGAGAAGAAGAAGGGAACCGGGCCGCCGCTCCCTTCTGACATTACCGACGGAGAGCGCGCCGTGCTCGCCCTCATCCCACCCGACGAGCCCGCGCACATAGACGCTCTGGCCGAAGCCTCGGGGCTAGCCGTGCAGGAACTCGCCGGCGTGCTGCTTAGCCTTGAGCTTCGCGACCTCGTGAGCCAACTGCCCGGCAAGTGTTTTGTAAGGAAGTTGTGAGGCGGCTGGGACCGGGCGGAAAAAGCTGGACATCCGTGGGGGGCGCGGATAGAATGCCGGCCCGAAATAAGGCGAAAGGGGAATTCGGCGCCCCGTTGGCATCCCTCGCCGAGGCACCCGCCTTTTCCCACTCCAAGAAAGATTTCACCCTTACGCCATACCATATGTGCGGCGAGAGCGCCGCCCCGCGAACGGGGCCGTCCGCCGTGCGCCAACACCTGACACGCAGGCCGCACATACACCACCCGTAGCGCCGGGCTTGCCTCAAACAGCCATCCAGCCCCCAGGAGAGAGAGCATGAAAACCAGAGCCACTCACGGAACGACCCCCCTTCAGAGAGTCCGGGACGGCCTCGCTCGCCGCGCGCGCGCGGGTTACGCCCTCGCGTTAGCCGTGGCCCTCGGCCTCGCCCCGGCGCTACTGCCGGCGGGCGCCGAGGCGGCGCCGGGCGACCTCGACACTACGTTCGACGCCGACGGCAAGCAGACGACCAACTTCTACGGCCGCTTGGACAAAGCCTACGCCGTCGCCGTCCAGACTGACGGCAAAATCGTCGTGGCCGGGGACCTTTTAAACACCGCTACCGGCGCGGGGGACTTCGCGCTGGCGCGCTACAACGCCGACGGCTCGCTCGACGCCACGTTCGGCGGGGACGGCCGCGTGAGCACCGACTTCGGGGGCGGGGCCGGGGGCGATGACCACGCCTACGGCGTCGTCGTCCAGGCCGACGGTAAGATCGTGGCCGCGGGTGCCGCCTTCAACGGCACCACTAACTACGACTTCGCCTTAGCGCGCTACAACACCGACGGCTCGCTCGACACTTCTTTCAGCGGCGACGGCAAGGTCATGACCGACATACCGGCCGCCGCGGGCCCGAACCAGTCCAACTACGGGCACGCCGTCGCCATACAGCCGGGCGGGGCGAAGATAGTCGTGGCCGGCTATACGAACGGCGGCAATAACGGCAGCGACGACTTCGCCGTGGCGCGCTACAACGCCAGCGACGGCTCGCTCGACACCTCATTCGACACGGACGGGATGAGGACGGTCAACATAAGGGCGACGGGCTCCAACAGCAGTTGGGACAACGCCTACGGCGTGGTCGTCGAGGCGGACAACCAGATCGTCATGGCCGGGCACGCCGACGGCAGCGACGGCTCCGCCACGGGGCAGGATTTCGCCCTCGTGCGCCTGAACGAGAGCGGCTCGTTCGACACGGCGGTCGGCGGCAACGGGAGGAGGACGGCCACCTTCGGCACCGGCAACACCACCGACGGGGGCCGGGCCATCGCCCTCGACGGAAGCGGCAACGTCGTCGTCGCCGGCTGGACTTCCGCGGGCGACAACAGCACTTACGACTTCGCCGTGGCGCGCTACAGCGCCGCCGCCCTCACGCTCGACACCGCCTTCAGCGGCGACGGCAAGCAGACCGTGAGCTTCGACGACCTCGCCAACTCCGTCCTCAACAGCGCCGAGGCGCGCGGCGTCGCCTTCTCCGGCAACGACATCATCGTCGCGGGCGTATCCGCCATCTTCAGCAGCAGCAGCGACTTCGCCGTGGCGCGGTTGACCTCGAACGGCAGCCTCGACACCTCCTTCGACTCCGACGGCAAGCAGACCGTTGACTTCTTCGGCGCCGCGGACGAGGCGAACGCCATGGCCTTGACGGCGGACGGCAGCGCCGTCGTCGCCGGCCTGACCAACACGCCCGCGCACACGAAGGGCATTGACTTCGGCGTGGCGCAGATAAGCCCGAGCGGCTCGCTAGACACGGACTTCAGCGGCGACGGCAGGCAGAACACAGACTTCCACACCAGCGCGGAGGATGCGACTGCTCTCGCCGTGCAGCCGGATGGCAAGGCGGTCGTCGCCGGGTTCGTCCTGAGCGAGCAGGGCGACTACGACTTCGCCGTGGCCCGCTACAACACGGACGGCTCACTGGACGCAACCTTCGGGGACGACGGGACGGTCAGGACGAACCTTCACCCGACCTCTGCCGTCCACGATCAGGCCTACGCCGTCGCCGTACAGCCGGACGGCCGTATAGTCGTCGCCGGCCACTCCAACTTCGACTTCGCGCTAGTGCGCTACAACGCGGACGGCTCGCTCGACACTTCGTTCGACGCCGACGGCATAGTGACGACCGCGGCCTCGCAGGTGTCCGGTAACGACGACACGGCGCGGGCCGTGCTCGTCCAGCCGGACGGCCGTATAGTCGTCGCCGGCTACGCCATGGCCGGCACCTCCGTCGTCCACTACAACTTCGCAGCCGCCCGCTACAACTCGGACGGCTTGCTCGACGCTAACTTCAACCCGGCCGGCGCCGTCGTTGACGGCAGCGCCGTCCCCGGCCTGATGAGAATTAACGCCTCCAGCGGCCAGCAGCACGACCAGGCCTACGCCCTCCGCCGCCAGCCGGACGGCAAGCTCGTCCTCGCCGGCTACGCCTCGCTCTCGACGCAGGACTTCGCCGTCGTCCGGCTCAACTCCGACGGCAGCGCCGACACGACCTTCGACTCCGACGGCATCGTGACGAGGGACTTGGGCAGCTCGACGGACACCGCCTACGGGGTCGCCATCCAGGTGGACGGCCGCATAGTCGCCGTCGGCACGAACAACGCGCAGGACTTCGCACTCGCGCGCTTCAACCCGAACGGTAGCCGCGACAACAACACCGGCAGCGACTCGACGCCCGGCGACTTCTTCGGCGCGAGCGGCGCGGGCGGCGGCGTCGTGACCACGGACTTCAACGGCTCAGGCGACGAGGCGTTCGCCGTCCGCGTCACGTCGGGCGGCAAGCTGGTCGTGGCCGGCTACGCCGCCGACGCCGTGACGGGCTTCAGGGACTTCGCGCTGGCGCGCTACAACACGGACGGCTCGCTCGACACGAACGCCGACGCGGACCCCGCCCTCCACTTCAGCACCGACGGGAAACTTACGACCGACTTCACCGGCTCACACGACCAGGCCGCGGCGCTCGCCATGCCCGCCGACGGCTCTATCCTCGTCGCCGGCACGGCCGGGGCCTTTACCGGCGACACGGACTTCGCGCTCGCCCGCTACCTGCGCTCCGAGTCCGACCTCGTGCTCAAGTCTGACGACCTGTCGGGCTCCGTAGTAGAGGGCAGCACCGGCTCCTTCGACATAAGGGTTCGCAACGCCGGCCCGTCCGAGGCGCACAACGTCACCTTCACCGCCACCATCCCGGCGGGGCTCACCTTCTCCTCGGCCGACACGACGGCCGGCTCCTGCTCCGAGCTGGGCGGCACCGTCACCTGCGACCTCGGCACGCTGGCCGACAACGCCGAGGCCACCGTCACCATCGAGGCCGTCGGCTCCACGGTCGGCACCCACACCCTGAACACCTCGGCATCGTCCGACGAGTTCGACTGGATCGAGTCGAACAACACGCGGCCCTACAAGGTGACCGTGGTCGAGCTGGTCTCGCTAACGCTCTCGGAGGCGACGACCGTGGGCGGCTGCGGCACGCCGACAGGGGTCGTGCGCCTGAGCGGCGACGCGCCCGCGGGCGGGGCCGTCGTCACGCTCTCAAGCAACAACGCGGCCGCGAGCGTCCCCGCGACCGTCACCGTGCAGGGCGGCTCGACGCAGGCGAGCTTCCCCATCACGCCCAACCCCGTGAGCTCCGGGGTGCAGGCCACCATCACGGCCGCGCTCGGCGGCGACTCGTACAACCAGACGCTCACCGTCAGGTCGGGGCGCATAACGACGTTCACGGCGGACGACACCACCCCGCCGACGAACTCGTCCGCCACCGGCACCGTGACGATCAACTGCGTGGCGCCGGCCGGCGGCCTCACCATCCCGCTGGCGTCGAACCGGCCGAAGGTCGCATCGGTGCCTTCGTCGGTCGTGATACAGGCGGGACAGTCGAGCGCCAACTTCCAGATCACGACCGGCAGCGTCGTAGGGCAGGCGGTGATCTCGGCCACGCACAACGGCCGCGCCATGTATGTGAGGCTCAACGTCGGCCCGTAAAGCCGTCCGGGGGCGGGCGCGGAGAGGCCCGGCGGGGGAATCACCCCCGCCGGGCCTCTTCGTGTTACGGGCGGATAAAAGGCTCTCCGATGTGATTCTTTCCGGGCGCGGTTCCCGCGTTATTTCGTGAGGGCGGCTACATGCTGACAGAAGCGGCCGCCGGGGAGATTGAAACAATATTCAGTCGGTTTTTGGGGGGCGGTCATGGAATACACGACGGGTCAAATGCTGGCAATAATAGGCGGGTTGGCGCTCTGTCTTGCGGCGCTTTTCTTCATGTACACGGACGCGGTCTCGCGCGCGACCGAGGCGCTGCTCGACCGCGTCGAGGTAGCTCTCGCAAAGCGCGAGCTTCGGCGCGCCCCGCGGCGCGAGGGCGACCGGGTGGGCGTCACCGTATTCACGCACTCATAAGACGGGCGAAGGGAATCGAGGGGGGCTCTTGGGAAGGGTCACGGCTTTGAGAAGGGGTTTTCGCGCGGCGTCCGGGGCGGGCGCCGCGCCTTTTTTATGGGCGAAAAAAAATTCCTGCCGGGTGATTCAATCCGCGCGGCTTTTGCGCGTTAACCTGTGTAAGGGGATGCGCGGGACGGCATAACTTCATTCCTCTTAACCCTTACAC
>DASPKR010000115.1:0-4258 GCA_035627975.1 Pyrinomonadaceae bacterium
CCGGTCGAGAACTTCCTGCGAGAATCACTTGAGCGAGCCGCCGAACAGAAATCCGAGTACGACGTGGCGCTCCTCTTCTCCACGCACGGCGGGCTTGAGCTTGAAGAGGCCGCGCGCTCGCTCGGTGGTCGCGTCGTCTTCCGAGAAGAAAGGAAGGGGCAGTGGGTCGCCGTCGTGGAGGGCGAGGGGCGACCGCCGTCGCCGTGAAAAACCGCTTGCCCGCCCCGCCCCCGGTGTTATAATCCGCGCCGTTACGCGCTTCTGACCCCGCGGGCGGCCCCGGCCGCGGAAACTTCGGCCACGGGCCGCCGACGAACACCTCCTAGAGACTCAAACCAGCGCCCGACAACCCCGAGGAACAAACGGCCTTCGACGCCTGCTTCACCGGGCGCCGCAGCCCCGGCATCACGGCCGGCCAAAACATGCCCGAGCCCGAAACGGCTCGCCTTTCCTGAACGGTTGCCTTACCGAGCCGAGTCAATCCTCGCGACTCGCCCGAAAGACACCTCCACACAAACCGGGCCGGGTCAACGCCCGGCCCGCCTCAGAGAGGAGTAACCAACGTGCGAAAAGAAATAAGTAAACGACACTGGAAGACGTGCGCCGCTGTCTGCGCCCTCGCCCTCCTGTCGGCGAGCTCGCCGGGAACGAGGGGCGACGACAGGCCGGTCAAAGGCCGAACCCTTCTGGACGTGGCACGCCAGGCGAGCGTCATCGTCCTCGGGCATGTCGAGAGCGTCTCGACCGACGGGGCGGGCGTGCAGCGGGCCGTCGTCAGCGTGAAGCGAGCCTTCCGCGGGCAGCCGGGCAGCACCGTCACCGTGCTCGGCTCCGTCCGCAACCCCGACGAGGCCCGCTTCAACCCGAATCGGAGCGTCCTGCTCTTCCTCGCCCCGACGCGCGCCGCCGGCGTCTATCAGTGCGTGAAGGGCGATGCCGGCAAGTACAGCGTCTTCCCCGGCGAGGAGGGGCGCGTCGCGGAACTGGCCGAGGAGTACGCGAAGTACTCCGCCGGCCGCGAGCCCACGGCCGCGGCGCGCGAGGGCCACCGCCGGGTCGTGCGCAACTTCATCGCCGCGCCGCTGCGCGACCGCCACTTCACGGCGGGCCTGCTCGAAGAGTTCGACGCGGGCGTCAGCGCCGCCGACCTCGACTGGCTGAAGGAGCGCGCGCGCGACGAGAAGGCCGACCCGACTGTGCGCGCCTGGGCCGCGCGCCACTTGGGCCGCCTGCGCGCGAAGGGCGAGGCGCCGACGCTCTTGAATTTGGTCTCGTCGCCGGAGCCGCTCGTGCGCGGCGGCGCCGTCTGGGCGCTCGGCGCGTTGGGCGCCGTCGAGCACGAGGGCGTCATCCTGAAGGCGCTCGACGACCCCTCGCCCGGCGTGCGGCAGACCGCCGTTGAGGTGCTCGGCAAACTCAAGTCGCCGAACTCGGTGGGCGCGCTGATGAGGCGGCTCGAACAGGAGCCGAGCACGCTCGTCCGCGCCGCCATCGTGACCAGCGTCGGGAACATCCCCGGCGAGGAGGCCCGCCGCGCCGTCGAGAGGCTGGGCGGCCCCTCCGTGGGCGCGCGCCTCAGGCGCGTCACGCGCGGCGGCGAAAGGGCCGAGGAGCCGGGCTCCGGGGAGTCGCCGGAGGCCAGGCCGACGCGCTTCGGCCCCGAGCCGAGGCCGACGGCCGCCCCGTCGGACGACCCCCCTAGGAACCCCAGACAGAGGCCGGGCGTCAAGTCTGACGACCCCGCCAGGGAGGAGAACTGACATGCGCCACACCCGATTATCGGCACGCCGAACATTCCTCGCGATCTGCTTCGCGCTCGGCCTCTGCGCGGCCGAGGCGCGGGCCGACCACACCGTCTATCTCGACTTCACCACCAGAGGCTTCGACCTCTCCGAGTACGGCATCAACGACGCCTACACGGTCGAGGCGGTCAAGTCCCTGATACGCGAGCTGATGCACGCCGACTACGCCAGCTACGAGGTGAACTTCGTCACCTTCCAGCCGCCCAACGGCAGGTACACGCGCGTCATCTTCGGCGGCTACGACATGCGCTCCGGCTCGAGCTCCTACGGCACGGTCAGCGCCGACGCGAGCGACCAGGGCTTCACGGGCACGGGCCTGGGCTCCTGGCAGCAGGACGAGTCGGTGGCCTTCGTCTTCTCCGACCAGTTCAGCACCGAGGTCGAGTGGCAGGGCTGGGACGCCACCGCCCCCCGCATCTCCAACGCCATCGCCGGCACCGCCAGCCACGAACTCGGCCACATCCTCAGCCTCTGCCACGAGAACGCCTACGACGACGGCCCCGCGTGCGGCGACACGGGAACTGACCCGGACGTGAACGAGCACATCATGGCGACCGGCCTCACCGGGTTACAGTCGGACGACCGCGCCACGGCTGACCGCTTCTTCAGCTACCACGTGAGCAGCAACATCCTGCTAGAAGCCGTCCAGACGCGCTGCTTCCATACGGCGATGGGGTCGCTCAACAACTCCGACGCGCGGGCCGACCTCCTCTACGGCCGCTTCCAATCGCCCACCGAGGTCAGATGGTACGGGCGCAAGTCGAGCGGCACGGCCTTCGGCGACTACACGACGTGGGTCACGGACGGCGGCGACGCCGACGACATCTTCCTCGCAGGCGACGTGGACAACGACAAGGACGCGGATCTCGTGTACGGCCGCGTCTTCAGCGCCACGAAGGTCACATGGTACGTGCGTAAGTCCGACGGGACGAAATTCGGCGACTACGCGACGTGGGCCACCGACGCGGGCGACGCCGGCGACATCTTCCGGCTGGCCGACGTTAACGCCGACGGCAGGGCCGACCTCGTCTATGGCCGCGTCTTCAGTTCGACGCAGGTGACTTGGTACGTGCGCAAGTCCAACGGCAGTTCCTTCGGCGACTACGAGACGTGGGTCACGGACGGCGGCGACGAGGGCAACATCTTCTTTGTCGCCGACGTTAACAACAACAAGCGGGCTGACCTCGTCTATGGGTACATATTTTCGCCCACTCAGGTCACCTGGTACGTGCGCAAGTCTAGCGGCAGCTCCTTCGGCGGCTACGAGACGTGGGTCACTGATGGCGGCGACGAGGGCGACCGCTTCCTCGTCGCGGATCTAGACGCCGACGGCGACGCCGACCTCGCCTACGGGCGCAAGGACGGCGCCGACTTCTCCGACCAGTCGGTCGTCATCTGGTACGCGCGCAAGTCCGACGGGACGAAATTCGGCGACTACACGACGTGGTCGAGCGACGCGGGCGACGCGGGCGACACCTTCCGCATCGCCGACCTGACGGGCGACAAGCGGGCCGACCTGCTCTACGGGCGGAAGATAAACTTCGACACGGTGAAATGGTACGCGCGCAACTCCAGCGGCAGCGGCTTCGGCGGCTATACCATCTGGGCCGACAACGCGAGCGACGAAGGCGACCTCATCCCCTGACGACGGCCCGAGAAACGGGTTGCCCCGGCGCGCCGCGACGGGGCTTAATCCAGCGGGCGGCGGCGTGCGCAACACGCCGCCGCCCGCCGTCTTGAGTTCAAAATCCCCGCCCCTTCCTGCATACTGCCCCCTGTTCCCTTATGCCTTACGAGATATTCCTTGCGCTGAAGTACCTGCGCGTGCGGAGGGGGCGGCGCGTGGCCGGGTGGACTGCGGTCGCGGCCGTCGTCGGCATCGCGTGCGGGGTCGCGGCGCTCGTCTTCGCGCTGACGCTGGCGCGCGGCTTCCGCGGGGAGCTGCGCGACAAGATTCTGCGCGGCACGGCGCACGTGACGGTGGCGCGCGCCGGGGGCGGCTCCGGCGTAGGCGAGGCGCGCTCGGTGGCCGCGCGGCTGCGCGGCGTCGAGGGTGTCGCCTCCGCCGCGCCGACAAGCTACGGCGGAGCGCTGCTGAGCGGCCCCGCGGGCGCCGCCTACGCCGTGCTTCGGGGCGTTGACTCGGTCGGTGGGCGAGCGCCCGAGCAGCCGCGCCGCACAGTCACGGCCGGGTCTGCGGACGCCCTCTTCGCGAGCCCGCCGGGCGCGGGCGGCGAGCAGCCGGCGAACGTTCTTCTAGGCGAGGAGCTTGCCGAGCGCACAGGGCTTGTCGCGGTAGGCGCCGAAGGGTGGCTCCTGACGGGCGAGCCGCGCGGCGGCGCCGAAGGGTTCGCGGCGCGGTCGCGGCGCGTGCGCGTCGCGGGGCTCTTCCGCACGGGCCTGTTCGAGTACGACTCGGCGTGGGCTTACCTCTCGCTCGAAGAGGCCGGGCGCGC
>DASPKR010000116.1:0-3095 GCA_035627975.1 Pyrinomonadaceae bacterium
GAGACGGTGGCGGCAGCGGCGGCGCGCCGTCCGCCGCGTCACACGACGCGGCTCAGCTCAGCCAGCCGAAGCTTTCGACGGCGCGGATCAGACAAGTCAAGGTGTACGGACGGCTAGGCGAGAGTCTCAACCTGTACGACGATCTCGTCCGCGGGAGGACCGTCACCTTTAACTTTATCACCGCCCCGTGCGCCGCCCCGTGCGAGCAGGCTGCCGTCTTCCGCGAAACCCGTCGGAGGATGGGCGAGCGGCTGGGGCCTTACGTCAAACTGATTACCGTCGTCGCGGGGGCCGACTGGAAGGCGGGGCTGCAACGGATGGCCGCCGAGTACGGCGCGGGCGACGAGTGGACGTTTGTCGCCGTGGACGATGGCAAGTTGACGGGGCTGCTCGACGCACTTGGCGTTCCGACCGCGGCCCGTGCCGCGTCCCCGCCGCCGCTCGTCGTATACAACGACAGCACCGGCTACTCGATGCACCTCGGGGGCGCGAGCCCCGTCACGCTGCTCATTAAATCCATTGACGACGCCTCGTCGAAAGATCCTGTGGTGCCGGGGGTGGATGACGTGACCCGCCTGCCGCCCCGCCTCTGAAACGGTAAGCCCACATCTAACAGGGGGACAGTCACATCATCTGACGTCGGCGATGACGCGCGACGAGGGCCTGCCGCGCCGGCCCTGGTTCAAGCACCACGTCTACGCGCCCGGCTTCTACACCGGCTACGGCGTGAAGACCCTGCCCGGCGTGCGCGAGGCCATAGAGCAGCACGACTGGCGCGAGGCCGACGGGCAGATAGTCATAGCCGCCCGCGCGATCGAATCGGTCGCCGCCGAGATAGAGCGCGCCGCCGCTCTCCTCGCCCCGGCCGCGCGCTGAGCCGCGGCGGGAGTCTTGTAAGAAGGGGCGGGCGGTGCTAAAGTCCGCCCCGCCGTAAATGAACGAGCCGGCTCCTCAAAGCCCTTCGTTCGCCTCCTTCCCACTCCTTGCTACGGGTGTGCCTTTCGCTTCGGGCGTGCTGCTCTCTGCGCTCGCCGCGCCCCCTCTCGCCGCCTGCCTCGCGGCCTGCGCCGCCGCGACCGCCTTCGCGCTCCTGAGCCTGAAGAGGAAAAGACTGCCTGCCGCGACGCGCTCAATTGTCTTTGCCTTCGCGTGCGCCGGCGCGGCGCTGGGCGTCATAGAGGCGAGGCCGGGCGCTTCGGGCGTGCGCGCCTTCTACGAGAGCGGGAAGCTTCGGTCGGGCGACCCTGTTGAGCTGACGGGCGTGATGGAGCGCGCGCCCGAGGAGGCGCCCGACGGCCTCGCGCTCTCGCTTCGCGTGGAGAGTTTGAGGCACGGCGCGCGTGAAGAGAGGGCGACCGGGCGCGTCGAGCTTTTCGCAACTGTCGAGGGCGAGCGGGCGCGCAAGCTCTACGAGTCGCTTGAGCTTCGCAGGGGAGCGCGCCTGCGGGTGATGACGGCGCTCCGCCGCGCGGAGAGGTTCCGAAACCCCGGCGTCGCCACTGTCGCCGAGCGCCTCGACCGCCGCGGCGTCTCGGCCAGCGGGTCTGTCAAGAGCCCTCTTCTCGTCGAGCGCCTCGACGACGAGCCGGTGTTTTTGCCCCTCGTCTGGCTGGACGACTGGCGCGCGCGACTCGTCAGGGCCGCTGACGAGACGTTCTCGCCTCCGACTGCGGGCGTCTTTAAAGCCGCCTTCCTCGGCAACCGTCGCGGCCTCACCCGCGAGACGGCCGGAGCCTTCCGCGAGGGCGGCACCTTCCACGTGCTCGTCATAAGCGGCCTGCACATAACCTTCCTCGGCGGCCTGGCGTGGTGGGCCGCGCGCCGGCTCACCAGGCGCAGGCTCCTTCAGTGGGCCGCCTCGGTCGCGTGCGTGTGGCTCTACTCCGTAGGCGTCGGCGCGGAGACTTCCGTCGTGCGCGCGGCGCTGATGTTCACGGCCGCCGCGCTCGCGCCCGCGTTGGGCAGGCGCTCGGCGTCGCTCAACGCTTTGGGCGGCGCCGCGCTCGCGCTCCTGGCCTGGCGCCCGTCGAGCCTCTTCGACCCGTCGTTCCAGCTCACGTTCCTCTCCGCGCTCGCAATCGTCGCGCTCGCCCTGCCGCTGCTCTCGAACATGAAGGCGGCGGGAGAGTGGCGGCCGTCGCGCGCGGCGCCGCGCCCGCCCGAAGCCCCCGCGTGGCTGCTCGCGCTCTCCGAGGCTCTCTACTGGCGGGAGCGCCGCTGGCGCCGCGAGATGGCGCGCTCGACGCACAGCTACAAACTATTCAAGTCGCGGTGGGCCGCGCGGCTCGGACGCTTCGGCGCGCAGGCGCCGCTCCGATTCGCCTTCGCCGCTTTGGTAGTCACGGCTTCGGTGCAGCTCGCGTTGCTCCCGCTCTCAGTCCTCTACTTCCACCGCCTCGCGCTCGCCTCGCTCGCGCTCAACGCCTACACGGGCGCGCTCATGGCGCTGCTCGCCGCCTCTTCGTGCGCCGCGCTCGCGCTCTCGGCCGCGAGCGCGCAGCTCGCCTCACCCTTCGTGTGGACGGCCGAGACCGCGACGCGCATGATGGCCGGGGGCGTCAAGCCGTTCGCATCCGCAGGCGTCGCTGGCCTGCGACTGCCCGAGTACTCCGGCGCGGCCGCGGCCGTCTATGCCCTCTACTTCGTGCCGCTCATCGTCATCGCACGCGCCCTGCTCAACTGGCGGCCCGTGGGAGACGGCCCGCCTATCAAGAACGAAAGACCGAGGCGCGCTCGCGCTCTCAAGCTCGCTTCGGTCGCCCTCGTCATCATGCTCGTCGTGATCATCGCGCACCCTTCGAGCGCGGGCGGGAGCGGCGGCAGGCTGCGCGTTGACTTCCTCGACGTGGGACAGGGCGACGCCGCGCTGATTACGACGCCCGATGGCACGACTCTGCTCGTTGACGGCGGGGGCCGCCCGCGCTTCGCAGGCGATGATGACGGCGAGGCATTCGAGCCCGACGTGCGCGGCGTAGGCGATAGCGTCGTCTCCGAGTATCTCTGGTGGCGCGGCCTCTCGCGCGTCAACTACCTCTTCGCCACGCACGCCGACGCCGACCACGCCGAAGGGCTCGGCGACGTTGCGCGCAACTTCG
>DASPKR010000117.1:0-6394 GCA_035627975.1 Pyrinomonadaceae bacterium
CGAGGCGACGAGCGCGCCGACGTAGTCGAAGGCGAGGACGCGCGCGACCAACTCCTTAAAATCGAGGTGGTCTTTGAGTATCCGCATCAGGAGCGGGATTTCGAGCCCGACGAGCGCGCCGATCAGAAAGACCGTGGAGTAGAGGACGAGCTGGAAGTAGCTCAGGTGCGCGAAGGTGAGGAACAGTAGCGGCGCGGAGAGGCCGCCGAGGACGGCGACGGCTATCTCCACGTCCACGAAGCGCCGCGCCAAGTCCCTCTCAAGGAATCGCGACAACCACGCGCCCACGCCCATCGAGAAGAGGTATATGCCTATGATGAGCGAGAACTGCGTGACCGAGTCGCCCAAAACGTATGAGGCGAGCGTCCCCGCCAGCAGCTCATAGACGAGCCCGCACGTGGCGATGATAAGGACGTTGAGGAAGAGGACGGGCGTGCGGTTCATAAAGCAGTAGCCAGTAGCCGGTAGCCAGTGGAGGAATCTTCGTCTTCGGAGCGGTCAGAGTTACAGCGCGGGCGCCCGCCTCGCGGAGCCTACCGACCACTGCCTACTGACTACCGGCTACTTCACCCCTGTATCGCCGCCGCGATGATGAGCGCGATGCCGAGGATGATGGAGCCGATGACGATGGCGAGGGCGATGTTGTGATCCTCTTCGAGCTCCTTGCGCACGGAGAAGGGCGCCGCCTTGACGATGATCGCGTAGGCGATGGCGAATACGATCAGGCCGAAGAGGGTGAAGATCGCCGTGCTGAGCAGGACGTAGCCGAGTTCGGTGGGCGACATCCCGCGGGCGATGGGCGTCGCGCTCGTGTTCGCCTGCGCGATGAGTAGTCTAGTAAGCATCATTTTCCTCCGCGGAAGCCGGAATGCCAGGGGTAGATGTAAGTGCGGTAGCCGCCGGGCGTGTTGCGCACGTCCGCCGGGAGCTGTTGGCGCGGCGCGAGGCTCATCTCCCAGCCCATCCACGTCGCCCCGACGTAGAGCAGGAGCAGCCCGCCCCCGAGCAAGAGATAAAGTTTACTGAGCATTCGTTCTCCAGAGATGAGTTATGAGTGATGAGTAATGAGTAAAAATCATTCGCCCCTCCTACGCAATAAAATCTTCAAAACGCTCAATCTTCTTACTCATCACTCATCACTTTCTTCTGAGTCGTATGGGTTGAAGGAGCTGTCGGC
Source organism: Pyrinomonadaceae bacterium (assembly GCA_035627975.1). Taxonomy (GTDB): domain Bacteria; phylum Acidobacteriota; class Blastocatellia; order Pyrinomonadales; family Pyrinomonadaceae; genus QHXN01. Next base: position 1,178 of record DASPKR010000117.1, read on the forward strand.
CCAGCGCCGCCGCTCGAAGCTGAAGTGCCACCAGGCTATGAGCACGGGGACGACGGAGAGCGCGACGAGCAGGAGCACGAGGTTGACGACGCGCGGCACGCCCTGCTCGACTCGCACCGTTAGCTGCGGCGGCACCGCCTGGTTCCAGTTCTCCCACTGCGCTTCGAGCCGCATCGTGTAGCGCCCGGCCGGCAGCGACGAAAGGAACGCCGTCTCGTTCTTCCCGCCCTCGCTCCACGCCTCGCCGCCCTCGACGCCCGAGTAGTACTCAATCGGCAGGTGGAACTGCTGCACGAGCCCCGTCTCCTCGTTGATGAGGTCGCCCGCGACGTAGAGCCAGTTGTTCTCGACGTTCGCAGTCCCGGACACGCGCACGTTGCGGCGCCCGTCGAGCTCGAAGGCGTCGGTGAATATGACCTGCGTTCCCTCGCCCGGGGGGATGCGCGGCGAAGGCGGCACGGGCGGCAGCCGCGCCGTCACGGTGTCGCGCGGGTTCGTGGCAGCGGCCGGAGTAGGCGTGGGCGTCGGCGTCGGTTGCAGGCGGTAGCTGTCGCTAAAGACGAGCCTGCGCGGCGCCGTCACGAGGTTGGCGACGCCCGCGAGCAGCGCGACGAACATGAGCAAGGCCCAGTAGGCGTACACGGCCTTGTGGCGGAAGGGCTGGTTCGGCGCGACCTTGCTCGGGCGCGGGAGATTGACGTTGTACTTGCGCTCTATCTCCTTGACGGGGACGTATGTGCCGAGCGACCAGTTGACCTCCTCCGATTCGGTCTTCGCCTTCCCTCCCGAGCTTACCGAGACCTCCTTCGAGAGCATCAGCGGCGGCCGCACGTAGTCCGTGGCGCGCGCGCGCTCGCCGACCGTGACCTTCCAGTACATCTCGCCCTGCACGTACTCGCAGCGCGCGGTCGCGTCCTGGAAAATCTTGAAGCGCTTGCCGCGGAAGACTGCGCCGTTCGTCTCCGTTATCTCTCCGGGCGCGACCGGCTCGACGAAGCTCCAGTGGCCGTCGGACTCTACGAGCCAGCGGAAGCCCGCGGCCGGGTTATAAAGGAGGTACTCCTGCCAGTAGTAGCGTACGCCCTCGAACTCGACGCTCCTGACCATGAAGCCTATGAGCGTGAACTGCGCGCCGCCCCACTCCGCGACCGCGCCGAGTGGCAGAGACATGCCCCAGCCCTTCGGCTCTAAGGTCTTCAGGTATCGGAACTCGCCCTGGTTCACGTCGAGGAGCGAGCCGCAGTTCGGGCAGGCCACGCGCTCGGTGCGGTCGGGCGCGCGCAGCTCCAGCGGGCCTCCGCAATTCGGGCAGCCGAGCTTCGAGGCTGTGACTTTCCGGGCCTCGCGCTCGCGCGTTCGGGTGGCGTGCGCGAGCCCGAGCTGTTCGAGCGTGACTTCGCGGCCGACGAAGACCGAGGGCGGGTGCGAGCCGTAGTCTAGCGTGCCGAAGACGCCGTCCTGCCCCGAGAGGTCTGCGTAGAAGTACGTCTCGCCGGGGCGCAGCAGGTAGGGAATCTCGCCCTCGGCCCCCGCCATCGTGGCCGAGCCCTTCTCGGCGACGACGGGAGGCGGCTGCGAGGGGATGGCCGCGACGGGCTGGCCGAGTTGAAGCTGGTCGTAGAACGGTAAGGCGCGGGGCTCCGGCACTTGAATCTCGAAGGTGAGGAGGAAGCGCCCCTGCGCCTCTGCTAGCCAGCCCCAGCGGCCGTCGGCGAAGGCGGCGTACCACTCGTCCCAGATGCCGCCGGCCGCGTGCTGAAGCTGCGCGCGCCCCGTCAGCTCGAACGCGACGTTCTGCCAGACCCCGCGAAGGCCGACTTCGAGCGGCGAGCCCGACTCGACAACGTCGGCCACCTTTCCGATGTCCTCGACGCCGCGGTCTGTGCGCGCCACGACCGAGTGGCAGAACTCGCAGACCACGACGACGGACGAGCCGGCCTTGAACGTAACGTCCGCGCCGCACGCGGGGCAGTTCGCGCGGTACGCCATCAGCCCGCCCCCCCGCGCGCCGCCTCGGCCTCGGGGAGCTGGCGGCTGAACCGGCGCACGCTCACCGCCCTCGCGCCTATCAGCTCGCGCAGGCGCTCGTCCCACGGCCAGCGCGGGCGCTCGCGGCAGCAGTAGAGGTTGAAGGTCGCGAAGCCGAACTCGGGGTATGTGTGGCAGGCGAGGTGCGACTCGGAGAGCAGCGCGAGGCCCGTCACGCCGCCCGCGCCGGGGAACTTGTGCCAGACGGGCTCGCCGACGACGCGGAGGCTCAACTCCTCGACGGCGCGCGAGAAGAGCGCGCGCAGGCGCTCCACGTCGCGGAGCGCCTCGGCGTCGCAGCCCGAGGCCTCGACCAACCACTCAGTCCCGACCGTCAGCATCGTCTGTGTGAAAACTCTGCCCTGAAGAGAAGATGACCGATGGGGAAGAACGCCGCCCCGAATGGCGCGAGCATAGGCGAAAGGCGGGCGCGATTGCAACAACTCTTTTCCCGCCCGCGCAAGACGCCCGCGCTGCGCCGTTCTACAATCGCCCCGGACGAAGCAAACCGGGTCGAAGGAGAACGACGAACGCCATGCCCGAAGCCTTCCGCGCCGCCCCCGCCCTCCTACTCATCGTCGCGCTGCTCGCCCCGCCCGCCGCCGCGCAGAAGGACGAGGGGCGCCGCGCCGCGCTCCGCCGCGCGTTCATCGAGGCGTTCGGCGAGCACCTGGAGATAGCCTCCGACGAGTTGACACGCCGCTCCGCCTGGCATGGCGCGGGGCTCTACTGGCTTGTGCATGCCATGCCGAAACGCGCGGGCTACTTCCGTCTCAAGTACCGGTACAGGAACGTTGATCACGTCAACCCGAAAGACCCGACGCACGAGTTCGTCGAGCGCACGATGGGCTTCCGCGTGGGAGAGCGCGGCTGCCCGCGCCGTCCGCGCCACGCGCACGTCTGCGTCGGCGACACGCTCATACTGCCCTTCGTCGCGGGCGACTCGCGCAACGACTTCGCCGAGCACGTCTTCACTCTCGACGCCTACCACCCGCCGTCAAACGACGACGCGGAGACCTACGAACGGCCCCACGACGAGAAGACTTTCAGCAGCGAGCCCGTCAACAACCCGGCCGGCGCCTTCCTCAAGTACGTCGGCCGGCACTCGAGTTACTCGCCGCACCGCGCGCTCGGCTACACGATGGAGTTCTACGCCACGTTCGAGGCCGTGGCGCCCGGCCGCTTCAACCTTCTGCTCGCCGCGAGCCCGCCGCCCGAAGGCGCCGCGCCGGCCGCCCGCCTCGCCGGCTCAGTCCCCGTCATCGTCGTCGAGCGCGGCGCGCCTATAACCGCGCTCGTCCCCCGCGCGAGCGTGCGCGGCTACAGCCAGCGCTTCGAGTCAACCTGGGGCGAGGGCTACCCCGTCACGCCGCTCATACTCCAGCCCGGCGAGCGCGTCACGCTCCCCTACCACGCCTTCAGCGTGCGCGGCCGCGACCCCGGCCCCGGAGAGAGGGCGAAAGACCCCGCGCCCTTCATCACCCTCCTTCCCTTCCACGTTGACCCCGCGCAGGGCTTCAACGAGTGGGTAGTCGGCCGCCCGCCCGTCAAAAAACAGTAGTCAGTAGAAGTACAGTCTCCGTGAAAGCGTAGGGGTGAAAGCGTCAACGAGCCGGTCGCGGAGCGCTACTGACTACTCCTTTTGCCTTTGCCGCGCGCGGTGGCTATGATGCCTGCGACTGTTCGGGAGTGATAATTCGGGCATGCTGTACCTTTCGCAACTGCTCGGCCGCCCGATACGCGACATGGAGGGCGAGCGCGTGGCGACGATAAAGGACGTGATAGTGCGCCTCGGCGAAGACCACCCGCCCGTGACGGGCGTGGTCGCGCGCTACCGCCGCCGCGACTTCTTCATGCCCCGCGCGCGCATCGAGAAGCTCGACGAGCAGGGCGTGCGCTTAAGCTCAGACGTTTTAGACCTGCGCCCCTTCGCGCGGCGCGACGGCGAGGTGCTGCTCGCAAAGGACGTGCTCGACAAGCAGCTCATAGACGTTGACGGTAAGCGCGTCGTGCGCGTCAACGACGTGCAGCTCATAGGCGTCGGCGGCGAGTGGCGCGTCACCGGCGCGGACGTTTCGCTCCAGGGCCTCTGGCGGCGCCTGACCCCGCACAACTTCATCGGCACCAACCGCCCCGTCGAGGTCATTGACTGGGCCGACGTCGGCTACCTGGCGACCGACGCCGCCACCGTGCAGCTCAAGTCCTCGCGCGACAAGCTCGCGCGCCTCCACCCCGTCGAGATTGCGCGACTCGCGGAGGCCCTCTCCTACCACCAGGGCGCCGAGGTCGTCGAGGCCCTCGACGACGAGACCGCCGCCGAGACCCTCGAAGAGATGTCCGAGGAGGATCAGGCGCGCATCATCGGCGACATGGACGAGGAGCGCGCCGCCGACATACTCGAATGGATGTCGCCCGACGAGGCGGCCGACGTGCTCGGGGACTTGCCCGAGGAGAAGGCCGAAGATTTGCTCGAACGTATGGAGAGCGAGGAGAAGGCCGACGTGGCCGAGCTTCTCCCTTACGAGGACGACGAGGCCGGCGGCCTCATGACGACCGAGTTCGTCGCGGTGCCTAAGAACCTCACGGTCGGCGAGGCCATCGCGCGCCTGCGCGAGATGGCGGAGACGCCGAACATGATTTATTACCTGTACGTCGTCGAGGAGGAGGGCTCCTGGAGGATTTGCGGCGTCATCGCGCTCCGCAGCCTCATACTCGCAGACCCGGACGCGCCGCTCTCGGAGGTCATGCGAACCGAGTTCCAGTACGCGCGCCCGACGGACTCCGCCCGCGAGGTGGCCGAGACCATAGCCGAGTACAACCTGCTCGCCCTGCCGGTGGTTGACGACATGGGCGACATCGCCGGCATCGTCACCGTTGACGACGCCATGGAGCTGCTGCTCCCCAAAGGCTGGCGCCAGCGCATCCCCAAGGTTTTCAGTTAAACTGCCGGCGGCGCGCGCCCGAGATCAGATGAACGCCGTGTACGATCTCTTCGCTGCGAACACGCCGCCGCTGTGGGCGTGGCTGGCGGGCGGCCCCCCGGCGCTCGCGTGGTCGTACCTGTGCCTGCGGCTGGCGGCGTATTTGAAATGCGAGAAGGGGTTGAGGACGGGCTACACGCGGAAGACTTACCACGTGCTGATATTTATGACGGCCGTCGCGGCGCAGGCCGTGTGGGGCCTGCCGGGC
>DASPKR010000118.1:0-9478 GCA_035627975.1 Pyrinomonadaceae bacterium
GGCCGGCGAGCGCCTCGCGTATGCGTGCGCAGGACTCAAGCGTCTCGGAGACCTTGCGCGCGAACTCTTCGACCTCGCCGCCATCCCCGAGCGCTTCGCGGTGCTTCTCGGCCTTCGAGCGCAGGCGCGCGCCCTCGGCGACCGCGGCGTCGAGGGCTCTCAGTCGGTTCTCGTTCTGCTCGAAGGTAAGCTCTCCGAGGTTGTGTATGAGCGGCGCGAGGCCGTTCTGCCAGCGCGCGGCCTCTATCTCGACGAGCTTCATGCCGTAGCGCGCGTGCTGCCGGCGGAGGAGTTGGCGCGCGCCCTTAAGCGCCTCGCGAGCCTCGGCCATGCGCCCGACGGCCTCGGGGTGCGCGCGGGCGAGCGCGGCCTCGACCTGTTGCCCGCGCCTCCTTATCTCGACGAGCCTCTGCATAATCGTCGTCTCGCTGTGGCGCAGCGCGCCGGAGCCGGCCGCCGCGGCGCCGCCGCCGGCCCCCGCGAGGTCGAAGGCTCTGCGGAGCAGTCGCGTCAAGCCCCACCCGGCGGCCGCGGAAGCGAACCCCCCGACGACGATGACCCACGGCAGAGCCCTGTCGCCGCCGTCGAGGGCGTAGAAGGCGAGCAGGACTGCCGTGAAGATTAAGAGGATTAAAGAGAAGAGGAGACCCTGACTGTCGCGCGCCTTCAGGAACGCGCCGAGCCGGCCCCGACGCCCGGCCCGCGACGGCTCGTCAGCCCCGCAGTTCGGGCAGACCGTGTCGCTCGCGGTCACGAAGTAGTGGCAGCCCGGCGCGCGGCACTCGACGAAGGGGGTGGGGCCGAGGTCGGGGGGCTTGCGCGGGCCGGGCGAGCGCGCCGGGTAGCCGACGCCCACCATGCGCCGCTTGCAGCCCGGGCAGGCGGCGGCCGTGTAGGGCATCGTCGCGCTGCACGAGGGGCAGATTATCTGGGGGACGCTGAACATACTGGCGCAAAGGCTTCGGCGCGCCGCTACTCCTCGGCCTCCTCCTCTTCCGCGGGGCCGCCGTGGCGGTCGGGCCGCTTGATGCCGAACTTCTCGAGCCGGTACTGGAGCGTGCGGAAGGTGAGGCCGAGGAGCTTGGCGGCCTTCGTGATGTTGTAGTCGGTACGCTCCATCGCCTGAAGGATGAGGTTGCGCTCAACGTCCTCGAAGTTGACGCCCTCGGCCGGGAGCTTGAAGCCGGCGCCCTCGGCCAAGGGCCGCGTCTCCTGCCGGACTTCGAGCGGCAGGTCTTCGACCGTGATGTAGTCGGCCTCGGCGAGGAGAATCGCGCGCTCGATTGCAGACTCCAATTGGCGGACGTTGCCGGGCCATGCGTAGTCGAGCATGACCTTGCGGGCCTCGGGCGTAAGGCCCCGTATCAGCCGGGAGGTGTTTCGCGTGTGCTTCTTCAGGAAGAATTCCATGAGGACGGGGATGTCCTCGCGGCGCTCCCGGAGGGGCGGGACGTCAATGGAGAGGACGTTGATGCGGTAGTAGAGGTCGTCGCGGAAGCGCCCGTCCTGCGCCATCGCGCGCAGGTCGCGGTTGGTGGCGGCGACGACGCGCACGTCAATCTTGATGGGGCGCGTGCCGCCGACCCGGCGGATCTCGCGCTCCTGTAACGCGCGCAGGAGCTTGGCCTGCATGGAGACATCGAGCTCGCCAATCTCGTCGAGGAAGAGCGTGCCGTGGTCGGCGACCTCGAACAGGCCCTTCTTCTCGGCGTGCGCGCCGGTGAACGACCCCTTCTCGTGGCCGAAGAGCTCGGATTCGAGCAGGTTCTCGTTAATCGCGGCGCAGTTGACGGCTTGGAACATCTGGTCTGCGCGCGGGCTCTGCGTGTGTATGGCGCGGGCTATCAGCTCCTTGCCCGTGCCGGACTCGCCGCGTATGAGGACGGTGGAGTTCGAGCGCGCGACCTTCAGGATCATCTTCTTGACGGCCTCCATCTCCGAGGAGGCGGAGATAATCTCCTGGTCGAGCGCGTCGAGGCGCGAGAGCGCCCGCCGGATGGTGTCGAGCAGTGCGTCGCGCTCGAACGGTTTTTCGAGGTAGTCGAAGGCGCCGCGCCTGAGCGCCTCCTTAGCCGAGTCAATCGAGCCGTGCGCGGTCAGCAGGATGACGATGATGGAGGAGTCGAAGGCGAGGAGCTTGGCGAGCAGCTCTATGCCGTCCATGCCCGTCATCTTCAGGTCTGTGAGCGCGAGGTCGAAGCGCTTCTCGCGCGCGATCCGTAGCGCTGCCTCGCCCGAGGCGGCCGTCGTCACGTCGTAGCCCTCGCCCGAGAGAATCATTTCGAGAATTTCGCGCTGCGACTTCTCGTCGTCAACGACAAGGATGCTTTTTCGGCCCATCAGTGAACCTCAGATGTCAGATGCTGGGTGCTGGTCTAGAAACACTTCTGACTAGCATCCAGCATCTAGCCTCTCTCTACCGTCGGCAGTTCCACCGCGAACGTAGTGCCTTCGCCCTCGCGGCTCTCTACCGTGACGGTGCCGTTGTGGTCTTCGACGGCCTTCTTGACGATGGCGAGGCCGAGGCCCGTCCCCGTCTCCTTCGTGGAGAAGTACGGCTCGAAAATCTTGGGGAGGTGCTCCGGCGAGATGCCTCGGCCCGTGTCCGAGACCTCGACGCGCGCGCGCCCGTCGCGCGCCGAGAGCCTGACGAGTAGGCGCCCGCCCTCACCTTCCAGAGACTGCATGCCGTTAATGATAAGGTTTGTAAAGACCGAACGTAAAGACTCGGCGTCGCCGAGCACGGGAGGCACCCGCCCCTCCTCCTCCATGCGCGCCTCGACGCCGGACTCGGCGGCCTGCACCTCGACCATACGGAGCGCGTCCGTGAGCGTCTCGCGCAAGTCCAGGGGCCTCAAGTCGAGACTGGCCGGGCGCGTGTACTTGAGGAACTCGCTGATGCGGGTGTTGATGCGCGCGACCTCTGCCTTGAGCTGGGCCGTGAGGCGCAGCACAAGCTCCCGCTTCGCCGGGTCGTTGGGCGCGAGCGTAGTGCGCAGGTGGTCGAGCGTGAGATTGATGTAGTTGAGCGGGTTGCGTATCTCGTGCGCGATTGCGGAGGCGAGCCGGCCGATGACGGCCGACTGCTCGGCCTGCTTTATCTGCGATTCCAGGTCCCGCATGCGCCCGAGCTGCGCGATCATCTCGTTGAAGGTGGCGGCGAGTCGGCCGACCTCGTCGCGCCGGTCTTCCGACGGGACTCGGAATGAGAAGTCGCCCGCGGCGACGCGCTGCGTGGCGCGCGAGAGCTCCTTGACGGGGCGCGTGAAGCGCAGGACGAGGAAGGCGGCGGCCGTCGTGGCGAGCACGAAGACGATGATGGTCGGCAGCAGCGGCTGCGCAACGTCCCACCAGGAGTCGGTGTGCGGCGTCTTGGCGGCGCCCAGGACGACGATGATGTAGTAAGGCCCCTCGCTCGTCTCGACCTGTATGGGGAAGGCGCGCGGCTCGCCGGCGATGGGGCGGTCAGTGGGCGGCGGGGCCGCGGGCAGCATCTGGCGCAGGCGGGTCGCGGTCTGCCCCGTCTCTACCAGCCGGGGCAGGCTCACGGCCGGGTCGGAGACGTTGAAGTAGGTCGCGACGCCGTCCTTCATCGTCGGCGCGTAGCGCGGGTCGAGGCTGTCGTCAATGCGCCCCTGCTCGTTGACGACGAGGATGTTGATGACGCGGCCGGCCTGCTCTTCGAGGAAGGGGACGGGCCGTCGCCTGTCCAGCTCCTCGAAATAGACGCGCGACGTGATGGAGGCGAGCGCCATCTCCGTGCTTGCGAAGAGCGCCTGCTCCTGCTCGGAGAGGATGACGGCGCGCCTCAGCTCCTCGCGCCGGAAGAGGTAGTACTGCACGCCGAGCGTGGCGACCAGAAGCACGGCCAGCACAAGCAGCAGCCGCGTCCGGAAGCTGTAGAAGAGTTTGGGCAGGCGCATTTTTTTTGTGTTGCCGCCGGGCTCGGACAGATGTTATAGTCGGGGCGGTCTCGAGCGCAAACCCCTCCGTGAGACCGAATTAGCAGTCTCTCCGTTTTAGCTGGTGCGAAAAAGAAGTCCTTGAAGGTTAGCCAGAGAGCTTGAAGGGAAAGTCTTTGTCGTGGCTTTTGAGCGCTTCGAGTTAGTCACCACGGGGCCGCGCGCGGAAGGCGCTGGCGCGGCCCGGCACGCAAGCAAAGCTCTGTACAGTTAGGCCCTGAAAGTCAACCCGGCCGAGCGGTCGCTTCCCCTCGTCTTTGAGCGCCGCCGCGGTCGCCCTGCTTGTTTTTTAAGCTGAGGATGAAGTTTCGATGACCCCAAAGTTCCCGTCCCCCCGCACGATCGCGCTCTCCGTCTGCTTAACCGTTCTGCTGCTGGCCGCGCCCGCTGCGGCCAACGCCGCCGCCTCTAAATCAAAAAAGACTCCGGCGAAGCCGAAGGCCGCTGCCGCGAAGACCGCCGCGAAGGGTAGGGCTTCGGCGCGCGAAAACAGGCGTGACAAGGCGGCCGCGCGCAAGGGCGCCGACAGGCGGCGCGAGGAGCGCGCCTCGAAGGCGGCGCGCGGGAAGACCAGGAACGAGCGGGCGGCGAAGGGCTCGAAGGCTTCGCGCCGCGACCGGCGGGAGGAGCGGGCCGAGAAGCAGTCGCGCGCCAAAGACACGCGCAAGATGTCGAAGCGCGAGCGCATGGCCGAGGCCCGGCGCGAGGCCGAGCGCCGCCGCCGCGAGGCCGCCGAGCGCGCGCGCCAGATAGCCATCGCGCGCGCCGCCGCAATCGCCCGCGCGCGCGCCGCCGAGCAGGCCCTCAAGGAGGAGAGCCGCAACAACATTCTGAGTGACGAGACGACGGGTGAAGACCTTGAGGTGCGCCGCGTCGCCGTCGAGGCGCTCGGCAGTCGCGCAGGCTCTGTCGTCGTGATGAACCCGAAGACGGGGCAGGTCTATACGGTCGTCAACCAGAGCTGGGCGCTGCGCCGCGGCTTCAAGCCCTGCTCGACCATCAAGCTCGTCACGGGCCTCGCCGGCCTCAACGAGAGCGTCATTGACCCCGTGCAGACCGTCAACATCGGCACGGGCAGCTTCAGCCTCGATCTCACCGACTCACTCGCGCTCTCGAACAACGGCTACTTCCAGAGGGTCGGCGGGCAGGTCGGCTTCGAGAAGATGATGGAGTACTCGCGCAAGTTCGGCCTGGGCCAGCCGACCGGCATCAACCACCCGTTCGAGAACCCCGGCCGCCTGCCCGTCTTCAAGGAGGGCTACGCCGTCAACCACATGTCCTCGCACGGCGACGACATCGAGGTCACGACCATACAGCTCGCCAACATGGCCTCGACGATAGCCAACGGCGGCAAGCGCCTCGTCCCGCACCTACCGCGCACGCCGCAGGAGAGCGTCCGCTTCAAGCGCGAGGTCAAGGCCGAATTGGACGTGCCGCAGGATCACCTGCGCCGCCTCGTCCCCGGCATGATAGGCGCCGTCAACTACGGCACGGCCCGCCGCGCATACGACCCGACGCAGACCGTCGCCGGCAAGACCGGCACCTGCACCGGGCAGGGGACTAAGCTCGGGCTGTTCACCTCCTACGGCCCCGTCCACGACCCGCAGCTCGCCGTCGCCGTCATCATCCGAGGCCCCGGCTCGGGCGGGAAGTGGGCCGCGGCCGTCGCGGGCGACATCTACCGCCGCCTCAGCCACCGCTTCGGCACTCGCCCCGGCACGGCGCCCATGCTCGCCAACGACATGCTCGCGCCGCGGCCCAAGATTGACCCGAGTAAGGCAGCTCTCGTGAGCGACGAGGAGCGCGACGACGAGGCCGCCGACCAGACGGACGCCTACGTCGTGAGCGAGTCGCAGGAGCAGTCGGCGCCCACGAACGGCGCCACGCTGCCTTCGTTGCAGAAGACCTCCAGGAGCGTGCAGCGCCCGGCGGCCGCGCCCACGCCTTCCCCCTCGCCCGTCGAGACCCGCCCGCGCCGCGTCAACAACAACAAGCCCGAGTAAGACGAGAGGCAGCGGTCTCACCTTTTAGGTTTAAGGCGCCGATCCTGAAGAGTCGCTCAGGGTCGGCGCTATTACTTTGGGCTCGGGGCCGGGAGTCTGGAACTTTTTTTACATTGAACTTGTTTTCCCCTGCTTGACACTGTTCGGGCGCTTGTTGCAGTATCTCGCGCGTAAAGAAGTCCTGGCCTGTACGAACCCCTTTTTCTCCCTCGGAAGGAGCCTTGCGAGCCCCTCGGAAAGCGGCAACTGCCCGCGACCGGCGCGCATCTGAACGAGCACGCGGCGCCTGAGGCTGGAGCGCGCTGCCCCTTTGGCGGAATCCGAAATACCAGCGACGGAAGGTTAGCGCACGGAGGAGTTGCGACCCATGAAAAACACAGTAAGAGTTCTGACCTTAATTGCGCTCGCGGCCACGTTCTCGCTGCCGGCGCTCGCGCAGGACGCCGCCGCTACGCAGAGCACGGCGTCGCAGACGGAAGAGGAGCAGAGGTCTGCCAAGTACGCCGAGTTCCTCAAGCTTTACAAGGGCACGCCCGAGCAGCAGAAGCAGGCCGCCGACATCGGCAGGGAGTACGTCGCCAAGTACGGCTCGAACACCGCCGACGAGAACAACGCGCAGATCGTCAAGTTCATACAGGGCTGGCTGGCGCGTTACGACAAGGCCGTCCGCGACTACGAGTTCGACCAAGCTGTCAGGAATAACCAGGTGCCGCGCGCCTTCGAGCTCGGCAGGCAGGTAGGCGCCGCCGAGCCCGACAACGTCACGGTGCAGCTCAGGCTCGCGCTTCTGGGCCTGAACGCCGCAGCCGCCAAGAACGAGGCCAACAACGCCGACACCATACAGGCCGCCAAGCGCGCTCTACAGCTCGTCGAGTCCGGCAAGACGCCGGACAAGGACAACTGGGCGCCCTTCCCGAACCGCGACGAGGCCATCGGCGCGCTCAACTTCACCCTCGGCTGGCTCCTGCTCAAGACCGACCCGGTGACGGCGTCCAACCACCTCGTCAAGGTGGCGCAGTCGAACACCAGGTTCAAGAAGGACCCGACGACCTACTACAGCCTCGGGAGCGCCTACTACAACAGCCCCGAGTTCCAGCGTATGCTCACCGAGTACAACGAGAAGTACGCCGGCAAGGAGCCCGTCCCCGAGGGAGTCGCGCTTCTGGACAAGATTAACCACGTCCTCGACCGCGTGATTGACGCCTACGCGCGCGCCGTCGCGGCCACGACGGACGCCACGCAGAAGGCGGCCTTCATGAAGGCGCTGACGGCCGTCTATAAGGCCCGCTACGACAAGGAGGACGGCGTTCAGGAGCTGGTCAACACCGTCGCCTCGCGGCCGCTGCCGCTGCTGAGCGACCCCGTGAAGATGACGCCGCCGCCGACGACGCCCGCGACCGGCACCACCACCACGCCGTCCGGCTCCGCCACCAGCGGCGCTACGACCACGACCCCGGCCTCGACCAACGGCACGAAGCCGGCCACGCCGCCCAAGCCCAAGCGCTGACGCCGGTCGCCGGTCGCAAAAACGCGCGCTAACCCGACGAGAGCGCCGGCGTGACTTTCAAAGTCACGCCGGCGCTCTCGGCTTTTTTGCTACAATCCGCCGCATGACGAAGAAGGGCTCGACGCGGGAGGCGCCGTCGGACTTGGGCGCGCTCGAAGAGCGCCTCGGCTACGAGTTCAAAGACCGCGCTCTTTTGGAGCGCGCGCTCACGCACCGCTCCTACGCCCACGAGAACGTGCGCTCGGGCGAGGAGGAGAAGGCGCGCGCCATGCACAACGAGGCGCTCGAGTTCGTCGGCGACTCCGTCCTCGGGCTCGTCGTCGCCGACGCGCTCTTCCGCGCGCACCCGGACGTGACCGAGGGCGAGCTCTCGCGCATGAAGCACCGGCTCGTGAGCACGCAGACGCTCGCGCGCGCCGCCCGCGCCCTTCAGGTCGGCGAGTCGCTGCGCGTCGGCCGCGGGGAGGAGAAGACGGGCGGCCGACGCAAGCGCGCCCTGCTCGCCGACGCCTTCGAGGCCGTGCTCGCGGCCGTCTTCATAGACGGCGGCTTCGACGAGGCCGGGCGCTTCGTCGCCCGCGCGCTGGGCCGCGAGCTTGAGGAGGCCACGCCCGAGTCGGCCGCCGCAGCCGACTACAAGACGCTCCTACAGGAGCGCTTGCAGGCCGAGCGCCGCGTCACCCCTCACTACGACCTCATCGAGACCGAGGGGCCTCCGCACTCGCACACCTTCCACGTCGAAGTCGTCTGGGACGAGCAGCGCGCCCGCGGCAGCGGCAAGACCATCAAGGCCGCCGAGATGGACGCCGCACGCCGCGCCCTCGAAGGGATGGAGTAGGCGGAAGGCAAAGGACAGAAGGCAGTAAGCAGTAGGCAGAAGGCAGTCAAGACCAACCCGGTTCTGACTGCTTTCTGCCTTCCGCCCTTCTGCCTTCTGTCCTCGCTTGACCGCCCTCGGCCGCGTTATCTACGATGGCTGCATATGAGCAGGGAACAGACGGGGGCGGGGCTGGCCGAGCCGCCGGCGGGCGCGGAGGAGTACGAGGCGGGGCGCGAGGGCGCGCGCGGCGGGGGCTCGACACCGGGCGGCTTCGCGGAGCGAAAGCCGCAGGGGCCGCCGCGCGGCGTGCTGCGGGAGTATTTCGAGTCGCTGGTCGTCACGGCCCTGATGGCGCTCTTCGGCATGACCTTCGTCGTGCAGGCCGTCAAGGTGCCGACCGGCTCGATGCAGAACACCATCCTCATCGGCGACCACCTGCTCGTCAACAAGTTCATCTTCGCGCCGGGGCCGCCCGCCCCCTTCCTGCCGCAGCGCGAGGTACGCCGCGGCGACATCATCGTCTTCAAGTACCCCGGCAAGTACCCCTCGGAGCAGTTCGAGCACTACAACGTCAACGACACTCTGCCCGACAACACGCCGTTCAAGACGAACTACGTCAAGCGCGTCATCGGCCTGCCCGGCGAGCGCGTCGAGATACGCGGGACCGAAGTCTTCGTCAACGGCGCGCTGATCGAAGAGCACCGCGTCCCCGCGCTCAACCCGCCGCAGCACGACAACCCTGCGACGAGCGGCGACGAGTCCGGCGCCCCCTTGCGCGACGAGCGCACGGGAAGGCCGCTCATTGACGAGAATGCGCCCGACACGGGCGGCGCCCCCTACAACGTCTTCTGGAAGCCGCAGACGCTCCGCGGCGCCGAGCCCGAGACGGGCGGCGAGACCTCCTTCGACGTGCCCGAGGGCCACTACCTTGTGCTCGGCGACAACCGCGAGAACAGCCAGGACAGCCGCTTCTGGGGCTTCGTCCCGCGCCACCTCGTCATCGGCCGCGCCATGTTCGTCTATTGGTCTTACGACGAGAGCGCCCCGCAGACGGGCGGCCCCGTCGGCTTCATACAAGACTTCTTCGTAAACACGCGCTGGCGCCGCACCGGCACCCTAGTCAAATAAGTCGTAAACAATTCGTGACTCTTTCGACTCCCGGCGCGCCGACACTACGGCGCCGGAG
>DASPKR010000119.1:0-5607 GCA_035627975.1 Pyrinomonadaceae bacterium
GTCGCGCTTGAGCGTGGTCAGCACCTCGCCCAGCAGCTCTATCTTGCTCCACGGGTAGCTGGCGAAGACGGCCTGCGACACCTTCGCGGGCTTAACGCCGGCGCGCACAAGCTCGGAGGCGACCTTGAAGGTGCGCTCCGAAGTGTTCGAGTAGTGGAAACTGCCCGTGTCGGTGATGAGCGCCGTATAGACGCACTCCGCTATCTCTTTGGTGACGCGGACGCCGATGGCCTTGCAGAGGTTGTAGATCATCTCGCCGACGGCCGAGGCGGTCGAGTCAATCCAGTTGATGTCTCCGAAGAGGGCCGTCGTCGAGTGGTGGTCTATGTTGACGACGAACTGCTTCTCCAAGTCAACGAGGCCGGGGCGCGAGACGTCCGAGCACTCGATGACGAAGACGGCGTCGTAGGGGCGGTCAACCGAGGGGGTGACGCGCACGAGCTCCGAGCCGGGGAGCTTCTGGTAGGCGTGCGGGACGGGGTCGCGCATGATGACTTCCACGTCCTTTTCGAGCGCGCGCAGCAGCCAGAAGAGGCCGAGCGAGGAGCCGAGGCTGTCGCCGTCGGGGCGTATGTGCGAGGTGATCGCGAAGCGTCGCTTCGACTCGATCAGCTCAACGACTTGACTGAGCATGTCTATCCAGAAAGTGGCGGGCGACGGGTGACGAGTTAAGACAGCTTCTTACTCGTCACGCGTCGCCCGTCACTTCTTTACTCCTCTCTTGTTCGCCAGCCGCGCCTTCGGCGGGGGAGGGCTGGTCTGCTCTCTCTTGCCCGATGTCCGTGAGCAGCGCCTCGACGCGCGCGGCCGACTCCTCGACCGTGTCGCGCACGAAGTGAAGCTCGGGAGTGTAGCGGAGGTTGAGCGACATGCTCAACTGGCGGCGGACGTAAGGGGCGGCCTTTTGCAGCGCCTTGAGCGCCTCGACGCGCTCCGCCTCAGTCCCCTCGGCCGTGAAGAAGACGCGCGCGTCGCGCAGGTTCTCCGAGACGCGCACCTCCGTCACCGTCACGGACGCGACCCTCGGGTCTTCCAGCTCGTACCCCACGATCTGGATGACCTCCTCCCTTATGCTCTCCGCTAGCTTCTCCGGCCTTCTCATAAAAGCGTGCGCCGGGAACCTTTCCCTGATTCCCGGCGCTCAACTCCCGTCTTACAGTTCGGTGGCCGCCACCTGCTCGATGACGTAAGCCTCGATCTGGTCGCCGACCTTCACGTCGTTGAAGTTGTGAAGGGCGATGCCGCACTCGTAGCCCTCGCGGACTTCCGAGACGTCGTCCTTCACGCGGCGCAGGGATGCGATGTCGCCCTCCCACGCCACGACGCCGTCGCGTATCAGGCGCGCGCGCGCGTTGCGGCGTATGACGCCCTCGCGCACGGTGCAGCCCGCCACCGTCCCCGCCCTCGGCACCTTGAAGGTCTGTAGGACTTCGGCGCGGCCCAGGATTCGCTCGGTCTCAATCTTGTCGAGCATGCCTATCATGGCCGCGCGAATCTCCTCCTCGAGCTTGTAGATGATCGAGTGGAGGCGTATGTCAACGTGCTCCTGCTTGGCGAGCTCGCTGGCCCTGACCTCGGGCCGGACGTTGAAGCCGATAACGACGACGGCCCGGCCGGCCGCCTCGGTCTGCGTGGCCGAGGCGAGCAGCACGTCCGACTCCGTGATGGCGCCGACGCCCGAGCGTATGACCCTGACCTTCACCTGATCGGTGGAGAGCTTGGTGAGCGTGCTCTTCAAGACCTCGACCGAGCCCTGCACGTCGGCCTTGACGATGGCGAGCAGCTCCTTGACCTGCGCCTCGCCCAGGGCCTCTATGCCGCGCTTCGTGGTCTGCGCGAGCGTCTGCTGGCGCGCGACCATCTGGCGGTGGTGCGAAATCTGCTGCGCCTTCGTGATGTCGGCGACGACCTGGAAGGTCTCGCCGGCCTGCGGCACGCCCTGAAGGCCGAGGACTTCGACGGGGGTCGCGGGGCCTGCCTCGTCAATGTGCTCGCCGCGGTCGTTGTACATGGCGCGCACCTTGCCGAAAATCTGGCCGACGATGAAGGGGTCGCCCACCCGCAGAGTGCCCTGCTGGACGAGCACGGTCGCGACTGCGCCGCGCCCGCGGTCGAGCTTCGCTTCGAGGACGACGCCCGAGGCCAACCGCGTCGGGCTCGCCTTCAGGTTCAGTATGTCGGCCGTGAGCAGGATGGTCTCAAGGAGCGTGTCGAGGTTCTCGCGCCGCTTGGCGGAGACGGGAACCATCTCCGTGTCGCCGCCCCAGTCCACGGGCTGGAGGCCCTGATTCGCCAACTCCTGCTTGACGCGGTCGGGGTTCGCGTCCGGGCGGTCAATCTTGTTGATGGCGACGACGATGGGCACGTGCGCGGCGCGCGCGTGCTCGATGGCCTCGATGGTCTGCGGCATGACGCCGTCGTCGGCCGCGACGACGAGCACGACCACGTCGGTCGCCTTCGCGCCGCGGGCGCGCATCATTGTGAACGCCTCGTGGCCCGGCGTGTCGAGGAAGACGACGCGGCGCTCCTCGCCGGGGTCGTCGGGGTTCGTGACGTTCACGCTGTAGGCGCCGATGTGCTGCGTGATGCCGCCGGCCTCGCCCGCGGCGACGTTCGTGGCGCGTATGCCGTCGAGCAAGGAGGTCTTGCCGTGGTCAACGTGGCCCATGACGGTGACGACGGGCGCGCGCGGCAGCTCCACGTCGTCCACGTCGCGCTCCAACATCTCCTCGAACTCTTCCTCAGCGACCATCTCCTCGAAGTCAACGAACTGCACGTCGAAGCCGAAGCGGCGGCCGAGGTCGCGGGCGACCTCTGTGTTGAGCGCCTGGTTGATGGTGGCGAAGACGCCGCGCTGAAGGAGCAGCGTCACGATGTCCTTCGGCTTGATGCCGAGCTTCTCGGCGAACTCCTTGACGGTCGAGCCCTCGACGAGGCGGACGGTCTTCAAGTCGCCCGCGCCCGCGGCCGCGCCGGCGGCCGGCACGTTGAGCGACTGGGCGATGCGGCCTTCGAGCGTCATGGCGCGCGGCGGCGGCATGAAGTCGTGCTCGCGCCCGCGCCCGCCGCGGCCCGCGTCCTTCGCGTGGACGGGCCGGCCGCGCCGGCCGCCGCGGCCCCCGGGCCGCCGCGGGTCAACCGTGGGCGTATAGACGGTCTGCGGCGTCGCGGTCTCGCCGGGCGTCGCGCGCAGGGCGTCGTCAACCTCGAAGTGGCCGCGGCCTGCGCGGCCGCCGCGCCTCTCGTCCCGGCCTGCGCGGCCGCGCGCGGGCTCGCCGGCGGCGGGCCGGGGCGGCGCGACGGGGACGGGGGCGCGCTGCCCAGGTTGCATGCCGGCCTTGATGGCGTCGGGCGTGAGCCGCAACGTCCTTACCTGCCTGCCCGCCGGAGGGGCTGTTGCGGTCGGAGGGGCGGAAGCGGCCGGCGCGGCCGCGTCGTCGGCCTGAGCCGCCGGGGGGGGCGCCTGTGCCGGCAACTGCTCGGCGGCCGGCGCAAACTCTGTGGCTGGTGTCATCTGCTGCTGGTCTGCGCTAGCCGTCGTCGGCTCGGGCGCGGGCGCGGCGGCCGCGCTGCCGTCGGAAGGGGCGACGGTGGGGTGCTCGGCGCGCGCTACGGGCGGGCGCGGCTTGAGTATGCGCGGCGTGAACGGGCGCGCGGAAGGTGCGCTCCCCGCCTCGGGCTGTTCGGCCGCGGGCGCGCCCTGCTCGCCCTGCCCGGCATAGACTTCGGGGACGGGCGCCTCGGCGGGCGCGGGGGCGTGCGCAGCGTCGTCGTGCGTCGCGGCCTCGCCCTCTGCGGGCTTGGCCTTCTTGACGACGCGGATGGAGCGCGGCGCCGAGACCTCTTTCTTGGGGAAGTACTTGTTGCGGATCTTCTCGGCCAGCTCTTTGGAGATGGTGTTGGACGGCACGCTCACGTCCACGCCCTCGCGCCGCACCTCCTCGATGAGGCGCTTGGACTCCATCTTCAGTTCTTTAGCAAGGTCGTAGATCCGAACCTTAGACGTGTGGGCTGCTGTCATGCACTCCTTACTTCGACGCTTGGGAAATTCACGGCGTCGCGCGCTCTCAAGGTTAAGTGTCGAACCGCCCCTTAACCTCCCCCGGTGGGTGGGCGCGCGCGGCGCTCCGCGGGCCGGAGAAGGGTTCTCAAGGCGGGCAACAGGCCCGCGCTTCTCCGTGGGAGCGGCGCGGGCCCGTGCGGCTGCGGTCACTGTGCGGTGCCAGAAGCATCTTCGGCCTCGTCACCGGCAACATTTTCAACTGGCGCCGGCTCGCCTTCGCCCGCAAGCGAAGGCTCCGACGAAATCTGCACCTCGGGGGCCGAAGCCTCCGCCGCCAGGCCCGAGCGCGGCGACTGCGGGGAGTCGTCTTCCCCTTCGTCTTCGCGCACGACCGGCCCGGCCACTCCGTCCGTCTCGTCCAGGAGCGTGCTGGGCCGCTCCTCCTCGACGAAGGCGCCGGAGTTCTGAATCACGGCCGCCTCGGCCGAGCTTATGTCGGGCGCGGGCGTGATGGTGTCGGGCCGCAGGTCTCGGCCCGCGCCCTGGAGGAGAAGCTCGTCCGCCGACATCTGCTCGACCTCGGTCGAGGGGATGGGGTCTGCCGACTCGGAGGCAAGAATTGTCTCCTCGGCGGCGAAGGGCGCGCGCGTGCGCGCAGCCTCGTCGTAGCCCTCGGCGATCATCTCCTCGGAAGGCTCGACCTCGCCGGGGTCTGCTCCGGGGTCTGGCTCGACGGATGCGGCGTGCTGCTCGACGGGGCGAGCTTCGCCTTCCGCGCCCGAAGCGGCTTCCGCCCCGGCCGCCGACTCCTCGCCGCCTTCGGCCGCGCC
This sequence comes from Pyrinomonadaceae bacterium, assembly GCA_035627975.1. Taxonomy (GTDB): domain Bacteria; phylum Acidobacteriota; class Blastocatellia; order Pyrinomonadales; family Pyrinomonadaceae; genus QHXN01. The sequence goes on from DASPKR010000119.1 coordinate 4,834, forward strand.
TTCGCCTTCTGAAGCCTCCCCGGCGCTCGCTTCGGCGGCGTCGCCGGCAGCGGCGGCTTCTTCGGCCTCGGCGGCGACGCGGGCGCTCTCGACGACGGCCTGCGCGGCGCCGATGAGCGCCTCAGCCTGATCAATACTAACGTCCAAGTACTCTGCGATGTCGTCCACGGTGGCGTTCGCGAGCGACTCGATGTCCGAGACGCCGTGCTCGGCCAGCGTCGAGACCATCGCCGGGTTCATGCCCTGCAAGCGCTCTAGCGGGACGGCCTCGCCCGAGGCGATCATGGCGCCCATCTGCAAGGCGACCTCGCGCTTGATCTCTTCCTCGCTGCGTATGTCTATGTTCCACCCGACGAGCTTGGTGGCTAGCCGCACGTTCTGGCCGCGCTTGCCGATGGCGAGAGATAGCTGGTCTTCGTTGACGATGACCTCCATCTGGCGCCGCTCGATGTCGGTGATGCGAACCTGGTTGACTTTGGCGGGCGAAAGGGCGTTGGCGGCGAACACGCTCGGCTCGTCTGACCACTCGATTATGTCAATCTTCTCGCCGCGCAGCTCGCGGATTATGGCCTGCACGCGCGAGCCCTTCATGCCGACGCAGGCGCCGACGGGGTCAACGTCGCGCTCGGTGGAGGCGACGGCAATCTTCGCGCGCTCGCCCGGCTCGCGCACGGCCGACTTGATGACGACCGTGCCGTCGTAAATCTCAGGCACCTCCATCTCGAAGAGGCGCTTGAGGAGTTCGGGCGACGTGCGCGAGGTGACGACCTGCGG
>DASPKR010000120.1:0-5279 GCA_035627975.1 Pyrinomonadaceae bacterium
GTACTCCTCGACGGCGTAGAGGCCGCGCGCCGAGACGTATATGCGCCCGGCCTGCTCGTCAACCTCTATGGCGTTGACGACCCATTCGAGGTCGTAGTAGCCGTACTTGGCGCCCGTCATCAGCGAGTCGCGCAGAAGGTAGTCCATGCGGTCAACGTCGAGCTGCGAGGAGACCAACTGCGCGAGGAAGGCGGGCTGGAAGCGGCCCTCGATTATCTCGGCCACGCGCGCGGGGAGCGACCCGGAGAAGGACGCGAGCACCCGGCCTATCTCGGTCTCCTCGCTGGTGACGGCGCGGACAGTCCACGCCTCGTGGTGGAAGCCCAGGACCTTCTCCATGACGTGCGAGAAGGGGCCGTGGCCCACGTCGTGCAGCAGCGCCGCGGCGCGCGCGGCGGCCCGCGCCTCCGGGTCAATCGGGTAGCGCTCGCCGAGGCGGTCGAGCACGCGCGTCATGAGGTGGAGCACCCCGAGCGAGTGTGCGAAGCGTGAGTGCTCGGCGCCCTGGTACGTGAAGAGGGCGAGGCCGAGCTGCTTGACGCGGCGCAGGCGCTGGAACTCGAACGAGTCAACGAGCCGCACCATCAGCCGCCCCTCGTCCGTGTCGGTGCGCAGGCGGATGATGTTGTGCACGGGGTCGCGGTAGATTCGCTCGCTCACGATTCCGCGAGTCTATCACAGGAAAAAGTGCGGGAGGCAGAGTGCGGAGTGACGAAATAAAGAAAAGTCTTATTCGTCACTCCGCGCCCCGCCTCCGCGCTTAAAAAGAGGGCCGGGGCCGAAGCCCCAGCCCGTAGAGGGGAGTTGGAACGCCGCCGGCTAGAACTGGTAGCGGAGCGTGAACTGCATGACGCGGCCCGCCTTCGTCTCGTTGAGCGGGGCCTGGGTGGAGGTGAATTTGCCGAAGTCCCCGCCCGGCTCGCCGCCGAGGAAGGGGTCGCCGCCGAGGCTCAGGTCGGCGATGGTCTGGCCGTCGAAGCGCTGAGTGTTGGTGACGTTGAAGATTTCCCAGCGGAACTGAAGCTGGTGGCCCTCCCAGGGCATCGTGAAGTTCTTCGTCAGGCCCGCGTCGAGCGTGACGAAGCCCTCGCCACGCAGGACGTTGCGGTCGCCGACCTCGCCCGGCCGCGCGTTGCGGAAGGACTGATAGACGGCCCGCGGGTCGCTGAAGACGTTCGGGCTGCCCTGCCGGGTCGGCGAAGACTCCACGGGGCGCGCGCGCACGCCGTTGGACTGCACGTTCCAGTTCGTCGCCCACACGCAGCAGTCGAAGGGCGTCTGGATGGGCAGCCCCGAGTTCCAGCGGAAGATGCCCGTCAGGTTCCAGCCGCCGAGGACGGCGTCCGTGATGCCCCGCGCGTCGCCCAGAAGCGCGCGGCCGCGCCCGACCGGCAGGCCGACGAGCCAGTTGGCGTTGACGATGTGGCGCACGTCGAAGTCGGAGCTGGCGTAGTTCTGGTCGGGGTCGAGCGCGTTGACGATGAAGGCCGTGCCGTAGCTGGTCGAGTTCTGGAGGCCCGAGGCGCTGTCGAGCGAGTGCGAGAGCGTGTAGTTGAAGTCGAAGGTGAGGTCGTTGCGCAGCCGTTGGCGCAAGGAGAACTGCGCCGAGTTGTAGTTCGAGCGCGCTATCGTCGAGAAGGCCGATAGGGCGGCGAACTGCGGCTGGTAGAACATGTTGTTGAAGCGCGCGATGGGCTGGTCGTCCCAGAGGAGCTGGACGAAGGTGTAGTCGGTCGTGTCGCGCCCGCCGACGCTTGGGAAGGCCACGCGGCGGTAGGCCGCCTGCGTCGCGGTCAGTTGCGTCGGCGTGCCGAGCACGTCGAACGTCCCGGCGAGGCCGGGGAAGAGGTTCTCGAAGAACGGTATGTTCTGGATCGAGGCGATGGGCCGCGCCTGATAGCGCGCGTCCACGAGCAGGTTCATCGCCTCGTAGAAGGTCATGCCCGACTGCGGGTCGCGGATGTTATTGAGCTGCATGATGTCGCGCGTGGCGAGCAGGTTGCGCCCGAAGCGCGCGACGTAGGAGGTCTCGAACGAGAGCCCGCGGCCCAGCTCGCGCCCGTAGGAGACGTTGACGTTGTAGTTGTAGGGCGTCGTCAGCGTGTCGTCCAGGGAGACCTCGATGCGCTGATCCTCGTCGGCCGGGACGGTCAGGGGGAACTGAAGGTTGGCCGGTATCGGGCCGGTCGCGCCGGGGAAGTCGAGCGCGCGCACCGTCGGGTTGAAGCCCGTAAAGAGCGGCCCCAGGGCGCCGCAGCACACGTCGAAAGTGTTGGCGTTGATGTTGCGGGCCGAGGTGAACCCGGCGAGGTTGTTGAGGTCGAAGTTGACGGCGAGCTGGCTGCCGATGCGGTCGTAGGTCATGCGGAAGCCGCCGCGTATGACGCTGTTGCCCTTGCGCCCGACGAGCCTGCCGAGCCAGTTGTCGCCCAGGTCGGGCGACCACGCGAACGAGACCGACGGCGCGAAGTTATTCCAGTCCTGATCGTAGTAGCCGGGGCCGTCGTTGGCCTTGCCGCCGGGGACGAAGGTGATGAGGTCGTTGAAGGGCACGCCGCGTTCGGCGCTCTCGACGCGGCGGCGGAAGTATTCGCCCAGGCTCGGCGTCGGCACGACCTGAAGGCCGTTGCGCTCATAGACGGGCGTGGAGGTTGACCAGCGCACGCCGTAGTTGAGCGTGAAGTTCTGCCGGACGCGCCAGGAGTCCTGCCAGTAGAGCTCGTACTCCTCGGTGGCGAACGAGCGCTCGGTCGGCGTGCCGACGGGCTGGAGCGCGCCCGACTGGTCATAGACGAGGTTGGCGTTGTACTGCGAGTAGCGCCCGATGACGGTGGCGAGCGCGTCGCGCAGGTCGTTGCTGCTGCTGTCGAGGTCTGGGAAGAGCGGGTTGCCGTCGAAGTCCGTGAGCAGCACGTCCCCGGAGAAGTTGTAGTACGAGGGGTTGATGATGGCGTCGTCGAAGGACGCGCCGAAGGAGGTGCGGTTGTTGCGGATGAGGCGGACGTTGCCGCCGATGCCGTAGGTGTGGTTGCCGCGCACCCACGACACGTCGTCCACGAAGTTGTGGACGGGCGTGGTGCGCGAGAGCCCCCGCCGGTAGCCCGACGGCGCGAAGATGAAGCGGAAGGTAACGCGGTTCTCGTCCGACTCGCCAGCGTTCGTGAAGGAGGCGCGCGTGAAGCCGTAGGTGAAGCGGTTGACGAGCGTGTTCGAGGCCGTCCAGGTGTGGCCGAAGGCGACGCCCTTCGGGTGATTCCAGATAGTGAGCGGGGGCGTGTCGGGGAAGCACTGGATGTTGTCGGCGGGGCTGTCTATGCCGCAGTCGGGGCCGCCGTAAACGTTGCGCGTGACGAGGTCGTTCTGGTAGTTGCCGCGCGCGAAGAAGGTCTGCCGGTCCGTCAGGTTGAAGTCGAAGCGGGCGATGTAGGTGTTTAGCTCGGCGGGCGTCTTGGCGTTGAAGCGGAAGCCGCCGGTGTTGAGGCCGTCGCCTACGCTGGCGTCGTTGGCCGGGTAGCGCCGCGCCGCGTCGGCAAGCACGGGCAGTATGTTGGGGTTGATGCCGCCCGTCTCGGGGAAGAGCGCGGCTATCTGCTCGGGCGTGACGTTTACGATCTGGCCGTCGGCGTTGCGGTAGCGCACTATGCCCTGCCCGAGGGAGGGGAGCGGCACCTCGCGCACTACAGGCGTCTCGCTGGCCTCGCGGAAGCCCTCGTAGTTGAAGAAGAAGAAGGCCCGATCCTTCTTGAGGGGGCCGCCGATTGAGCCGCCGAAGACGTTGCGCAGGAGCTGCGGGCGCGGCACGCGCGGGTCGCCCACCCGCGCCTGGCCGAGCTGCACGGGCAGGTCTTCCGGCCCGTAGCTGCCGGCGGCGTTGTTGAAGAAGTCGTTGGCCGTGGTGACGGTGTTGCGGTGCGTCTCGTAGAGGCTACCATGCCACTCGTTCGACCCGGAGCGCGTGACGAGCGAGACCTGCGCGCCGGAGGAGCGGCCCTGGTCTGCGTTCGGGTTGGTGGTCGTGACGCGGAACTCCTGTAGCGAGTCGCGTGTGGCGCGCAGAACGCTGGCAAAGGCTTCGTCGGTGACCACGTCGAGACCGGCCTGCTGCTCGTTCACATCCACGCCGTCCAGAGTCACGTTGGCCTGGTCGGCGCGGCCGCCGTTGACGTAGCCGGAGCGCGTGACGCCGGGCTGGAGTGACAGCAGCCCGACGACGTTGTTGGCGTTTAGGGGGAGCTCGACGATGCGGCGCCGCTCGAACGTGTTGCCGATTGTCGCGTCCGTCGTGTTCAGGGGCGCGTCGGTGCTGCCCGTCACGGTGACCTGCTCGCTCGGCAGGCCGACTTCCATCTGCACGTCAACCTCCACGCTCGTGTCAACGAGCGCGCGCACCTCGGCGACGGTCGTCTTCTTGAAGCCGGGGGACTCAACTTCGAGGCGGTAGGCGTCGGGCGGGACGGCCGTGAAGGTGTAGCCGCCCTCCTCGTTAGTCGTCTGCGTGCGCGTGAAGTTCTTCTCGGCGTTCGCGAGCGTGACGGTGGCGCCCGCCACGACGTTGCCCTGCGGGTCTCTGACCGTGCCGCGCACGTTGGAGCGGCCGGTCTGCGCCGATGCGCTCAGGCCGCCCGAGAGCAACAACTGAACCGCGAGGGCGCACAGCGCGAGCCGCGCGGCCGCGCCGAGCCCCTCGAAACTCTTTCTGCTCATCTTGACCTCCATGCTTGATAGGGCCTTCCAAGTGTTTCGGAGGCGGGGGAAGACACGCTCTCCGGGTCGGGATAACGAAGGGCCGGCGGGCAATTCGCATTCCTCCTGCGCGATCGCGGCGCCGCACGGCCGCGCGCTCAATGCCGGTTAGTACCGAATAATGGACGGCACCGAGTGCGCGCCGCGTAAGCGCGCGGGCGCGGCTCGGTGCCGCGAACTGAAATTTGGACTTCGGCGGCTTCAGCCCACGCGCGCCGGGCGGTGCGGCGTGCGCGGCGGGCTGCGCGACTCGCCGCGCTTATACGAAAATCTGTAAAGGCTCATAAGGATTTTCGGATGGCGGCCGGGCGGCGAAGGCGTTGTAAAGGGGCGGCGCCGGGACTATACTGCCGCGCGCAAACCTCGCCGCGCGGGCTCACTGACGGGAGGCAGGCCATGAAGAATTTCAGTTCGGGGCGGGGCGTCGTCGGCCTCGCGGCGCTTTCGGTCGCGGCGGTCTTGCTCGCGGCGCCGCTTTGCGCGCGTGCGCAGTCGGGCACGGGCAGGCGAATCCCCACGGGGACGGGTAGGCCCTC
>DASPKR010000121.1:0-6067 GCA_035627975.1 Pyrinomonadaceae bacterium
ACGCAGGAGGTTTTCGTCCGCGTCTATCGCTCGCTCGACCAGTACGACCCGAAGCAGGGCGACCTGCAAAACTGGCTGATGCGCCTCGCCCGCAATTTGATAATTGACGACTACCGCCGCCGCCAGCGCTCGCCGCAGGACACGCAGGCCGAAGACCTCGAAGGCCACACCTACCACCTGCGCGCGGCCGGCAACACCCCGCAGCGCGAGATGGAGCGGCGGGAGTTGGGCGAGCAGGTGCAGGCCGGCATAGACAAGCTGCCGCCGGATTTGCGCACCTGCGTCATCCTGCGCGACATAGAGGAGCTGAGCTACCAGGAGATTGTTGACCTCCTGAAGATACCCGAGGGGACGGTCAAGTCGAGGATAAACCGCGGCCGCATCGAGTTGGCGAAAATCCTCCGGCGGATGCGGGTGGTCGCCATGAGCGACGTTTGACAGAAGAATCAGGAGAACCCGTGGTGGAGCTGATTTAGAGATGCTTTGCACTGATTTCGAAGACAGGCTGACGGACTACCTCGACGGCGCACTCGCCGCAGAGGCGCAGCGCTCGTGCGCCGAGCACGCCATGCGCTGCCCCGTCTGCCACGAGCTTTTGAACGAGGTCAAGAACGCCATCGTAGAGTGCCGCGCCTCCGAGCCACCCCCGCCGTCGCAGGGCCTCGAGGCGCGCATTCTCCAGAGCACGGCGCCCGAGACTTCGATGGCCTGCGAGGAGTTCGAGGAGCATCTGACCGACTACCTCGATGGGTTCCTGCCGGCCCCGCTCTATCATCGTTGGGAGCGCCACGCGGCCGTCTGCGAGCGCTGCACCGAGCTGCCCGGCCAAGTCGTCCGCGCCATCGGCGCCTGCTACTCCTACATAAGCGAAGAGCGGCCCCTGCCGGCCGGCCTGCACGAGCGCATACTGCACGCGACGCTCGGCACAGCGGAGGCGCGCGAGGTTCGCCCGCCCGTGGGCGCACGCCTCGCCGAGTGGCTGCGCGGCTGGCTCGACGTGGTCGTCTCGCCGCAGCTCGCGACCGTCGCCACGATGGTTCTGCTCGCCGTGCTCGTCGGCACCAGCACCGTCTCCGACGACGGCTCAATCGGCGGCATGTACCGCGCGGGCCTTCGCGTCGCGGCCGAGACCTACGCGCAAGGCGCCGACCGCGCCGATGACCTCAAGCGCGTCACCGAGGGTTTAGTCAACTCCCCGGCGAAGCAGCAGCAGGGCGGGCAGCAGCAGGCGCCGGCCGAGGGCGGCGGAGGCGACGCCGAGGCAGGCGACAAGCAGCCCGGCCAGCAGAGCCGTTAACGTCTTCGGGAGAACGAGCAGAGGGGTTCGGGGAGCTTAAGTGAACGGCTTGATGAACTGCGCATACCACCTGACGAACCGGGCCGTCGTGCAGTGCAGCCGCTGCGCCCGGCCGCTGTGCCCTGCGTGCGACCACCGCATACGCGGCTTCCCCTACTGCCAAGACTGCATCGTCGCGGGCGTCGAGGTGCTGCAACAGCAGCAGTCGCGCGCCTCGGGAGCCCCGGTCGCCGTCCGGCGAAAGACATCGCCGTTCGTCGCGCTGCTGCTCTCCTTCCTAGTCCCCGGCATGGGCGCCGCCTACAACGGGCAGACCTCCAAGGCAATAGTCCACTTCACGATCTTCGCGAGCTTCTTCCAGATGGCGACCGTGACAGGCGGGATGCCCTTCTTCCTGCTCGGCATCGCCGCGACCTACATCTACGCCGCCGTTGACGCCGTGAGGACGGCGCAGCTCATACGCGCGGGGCTCGCGCCCGACGCCGAGTCCGACGCCATAGCGCGCCGCCTCTACGGCAACCCGCTCGCGTGGGCATGCACGATGATAACGCTCGGCACAATCTTCCTCCTGCACACGCTCTTCGGCGTGCGCCTGCCCGTGCGCGAGCTGCTCCCCGTCCTGCTCGTGCTCTTGGGCGCCTACATGCTCTTCGACTACCTGCGCTCGCGCGCGCGGCGCGACGTGCCGAACTTCGACTCGATGAGGCGCCCGCCGTCCGTGGTCGGCAACGCGACGGCTTCGTTCCCGTCGGAGGTGACCAGGTTCGGGACGGGCGAGCTCGCCACGCAGGTCACGGCCCGGCAGGGCGGCGCGTGGCCCACGGAGCCGCGGGTTTAAATTTTTCTGTTAGAATGAGCGCCGGGGCTTAAGAGGTTTCGGGCGAAGGTCAAGGAGATTTACAAGATGTCATCATTGGTCATGGCCGCGGGCAAGTGGGGCGGTATCGTCGCGCTCATCACACTGCTCATCGTTCTGGTCAAGCAGCTCATCGCGCTCGTCAGCTTCCTGATGTTCGCCATCAAGGTCGCGCTCATCCTTGCCTTCATAGCTCTCATGGTCGTCCTCGCCATGTTGATATTCGGCAGGCGCTCACGCCGCCGACGCGAGGCCGAGGGGCTTTAAGCGCCCCCTCGGCCGACGAAGGCCGAACAGTTTTTCTCATAACGCCCGCCGACTGAAACCGTGCTCCGGTCAGTCGGCGGGCGTTTTTCGGCCGTAAACAGCGCCGGCCGGCCCCGGCCGACTGTACGGCTCCGCTCCGAACGGTTTGCAATCTCCCGCCCTCTGTGTTAGGTTACGGCCCCTTGTGCAGCCCTAGCTAGCTAGCCCGAGCTAAAGCACCACCAAGATCGGGCCTCGCGGGAAGCACCTTCAGGTAGGGTCACACACAAAGAACCCTGGAAATTTATTTGCTTTCGCACTCGTCGCCTTCTTTCGGCGGAAAGTGCCTTTCGCGCCCATCCGTGTGCTCTCCCCCATGAAAGCCACGCGGAAGGGGAGCCCAAGGAGCACACACCGATGAAACGAGACGAGCGTCTTTACGCTTTTATCGTCGCACACACCTCGCGTTCGCGTTCCCGCATTCGCCGCATATCCATACACAAGCGCTGGCTCAAGGCCTCGGGCGTCCTAGCCGCGCTCGTGCTCTGCACGGCGCTCTACGGCCTCTACGGCCTCACGCAGCAGGCCGCGCACATGCGCATAGAGGAGGAGAACGAGCGCCTGCGGCTGGAGAACGAGCGCCAGCGCCAGCAGCTCAAGAAGTTAGAGAACCGCGTTGACGCGATAGAGGACGCCTCGCGCCGCCTCTCGGAGATTTCCGGCGTATCGCACGAGGAGGAAGGCACGGACGCGCTCGGCGCAGGCGGCCCCTGGCTTAACCTCGACGCGGCGGCCGTCTCGGCGCTCGAAGCGCGCGCCGCGCACCTCGAAAGCGACCTGAGGGCGCACGAGGCCGCGCTCAGGGAGCGCGCCCGCGTGCCTTCGATCTGGCCGATTGAGGGCGGCGAAGTCACTGACAGCTACGGGGTTCGCGGCAACCCGTTCGGCGGCGGCTCCTCCGAGTTTCACCTGGGCCAGGACATTGCCGCGCCGCGCGGCACGCCCGTCGTGGCCGCGGCCGACGGCGTCGTCGTCAAGGCCGACTGGCAGAGCGGCTACGGCCAGATCGTAATCCTCGACCACGGCAACGGGCTGACGACCCACTACGCGCACCTCTCGAAAATCGAAGTGACTGAAGGTCAAGAGCTTACGCGGGGCTCGCAGTTGGGCCAGGTCGGCTCGACCGGGCGCTCGACGGGGCCACACCTCCACTACGAGGTGCGCATCGGCGACGTGGCCGTAAGCCCGCTGCACTACCTGCCGGCCCGATAGGCTCAGGCGGCGCCGCCGCGGCGGCAAGTGCTTGCAGCGGAGTATTTTGTGCTTGACAGCCGGCGGGCTTTCGCTTAGTATGCGCCGTCGCTCTGAAGAGCGCAAGGCGACTTAAAGTCGCTGCTTTGTTAGGTTTGCAAGCTTTCGGCAATGAAGTCTCAGTCGGTTTTAGTACCTGTCCGCTTTGGATGAACTGGCGAGCGCGCCCTAAGCGCGTTGGAGGTCATCCGGGGCGGGCTTTTTTGTTGGAGTTTTCGGGTGCGCCCGTGCTTGCAGGGCGCGCGCCGGCTCTTTGAGGTCAACTCTGCGGGTGGTCTCGGGCCTGAAACGGCGCGGGGCTGGCCCTTTTCACCGAATCGTTAGGAGGATTCGACAGCTATGCCTAGAATTACCGGTAAGGTCAAGTGGTTCAACAACGCGAAGGGCTACGGCTTCATCGAGCAGCCCGGCTCTTCCGACATCTTCGTTCACTACAGCGCCATACAGGGCGACGGCTTCAAGACCCTCGAGGAGGGGCAGACCGTCGAGTTCGAAGTGACGCAGGGGCCGAAGGGGCCGCAGGCCGAGAAAGTGATCAAGATGTAATCTCCCCGACGTTGTTCAGCTTTCGTTGAAGGCCACTGACCGCTTCCGGGCTCCTCGCTACAGAGCCGGCAAGCGCAAAGGAGCAGAAAAGCAAGGCACTCAAGAAAGCAAGAAAGCAGAAGGCAGTCAGGACCGGATAGGTCCTGACTGCCTTCTGCTTTCTGCCTTCTTTTTTACTTTTCGGCCTTCGCTTTGAAGCTCACGCGCCCCTCGTGGACGGCGACGGAGAAGTGGACGCGCTCGCAGCCGGCGCGGCTCTTGAGCGCCTCGGACTTCTCGGCGACCATGCGGTGGAAGCGCGGGAAGGAGAGTTCGTCGGTCGGCTCGCCGCAGCGCTTCTTGGCCTCGACGAGCGCGTGGAAGAGCGTTTTGACGGTCGCCACGTCGTTGCGCGCGTCGGCGCAGACGAAGACGGACGGGGCGGCCTGCGGCTGCGGGGCCGGACGGTGCGTGTGGCGCGGCGCGTGCGGGCCGCGCCCTTCCTCGCGCTCCTGCATGGTTCTGCGCCAGAGTTGCAGGAAAGAGGTGTAATGCGCCGTGAGCGAGTTGTAGCGGTAGCGCTGGGCGAAGGTGAGCGTGCGGTCGTCGGCAAGGCGTTTGATGATGGTCTCGACGCGCCCCTTCGTGTCGTAAGGCGGCCGCTTGGCGGCGCCGTTGAAGTATATGTCGAACTCGACCTTGAGGCGGCGTATGTCCTCTTCGAGCCGGCCTAGCTGCTCGTCAACGCTCGGCGGCGTGTCGAAGACGAGCCCCTTCTTCTCGCGTCGGGCATCGCGCTCCTTCGCCCTGCGGGCGAACTTGTTCTCGCGTATTGACAAGTGTTTACTCTCCTGACCGGGGCGGCAGGGGCGGCCGGAAGCCGCAGGGCCCCGACTTCTAATCTAGGGTTTCGGCTCAGAGGGTGTCAATAAGTTTTACTGCGGCGGCCACTGTATGACCTTGCGGCGCTCTGCGGGCGTGGGCGACGAGGAGGGGGGCTGCGGCTGTTGTCGGTCTGTGGTGGGGGCGGAGGGGCGAGCCGGGCGCGTCGAAGCGTCGGGGCGCGCGGTGTTGCTGTCGCCGTCGGCGCGGGCTTCACTGCCCTGCCCGTCGGCGTTCGTGTTGGCGGCGCTCTGCTCGCGCGTGGCGGCGTCGGTTCTGCGGCGGGAGCGCTGCGGGTCTTCGGGCTGGCCGCTTTCCGAGATGACGGCGGGGACTTGCGGCGCGTTGGCGAGCGCGGGGTCGGGCGGGATGTAATAGGGCTGCCCCGTCGTCGGGTAAGGAGCGACGGCGCCCGGAGGCATCCCCGGAAATTGCTGTGCGTCGGGGAGCGGCGAGGGCGAGGCGAGAGGCGAAGGCGTGACGGCGGCAGCGGCCTGCGGCGTCGCGACTGTTTGCAGTGTGGGCGTCGGGGCGGCTTGCGGAGGCGTGCTCGCGACGCGCGCGCGTGAGTTGAGCCATGCGGCGTAGCCCGCCACGCCGCACGCGACGAGCAGGAGGCCCGCCCCGGCCTTCGCCTGCCATGTGCCGAAGAAGCCTCGGCCCGCGCTGGGGTGCGACGGCCTCTGGAAGTCGCTCAGGAACGTGAAGTCGTCGCGGCGACCCGCCGCGCTCTTCACGACCTCCTCCACCTCGGCTTCGACGGCCGTATCGGCGCCGTCATCTTCGGGCGCAGAGTCGTCTGAGTCGTCGAGGTCGGCGGGGAATCTCTCGATTGTGACGGCGACGCTACGCGCGACTTCGGCGCGGCGCGGCGCGGCGCTCGCCCGTGCGGCGGCCGGCGCGTTCCTGAGCAACTCAGCAACTCCGCCGAAGCCGCGCGCCTCGGCCCA
>DASPKR010000122.1:0-4336 GCA_035627975.1 Pyrinomonadaceae bacterium
GTCGACGCCCTCAAGAAGGAGATCGTCGAGTCGCACCCCGAGGACCAGCCCGAGCGTCGGCAGATGGCCAAGAAGGTCTTCGACCACCTCAAGGAGAAAATCTTCCGCGAGGACATCCTCGGCAACCGCCGCCGCCCCGACGGCCGGCGCTTCAGCGAGATCCGCCCCATCGACGTCGAGGTCGGCTGGCTCCCGCGCGTCCACGGCTCCGCCCTCTTCACGCGCGGCGAGACGCAGGCCATCGTCACCGCGACGCTCGGCACGAAGGACGACGAGCAGTTCATGGACGACCTCGAGACGGGCGAGATCAAGCGCCGCTTCCTGCTCCACTACAACTTCCCGCACTACTCGGTCGGCGAGGTCGGCCGCTTCGGCTCCACCTCGCGCCGCGAGATCGGCCACGGGGCGCTCGCGCGCCGCGCGCTCGAACCCGTGCTCCCCTCGGAGGAGGAGTTCCCGTACTCGCTCCGCATCGTCTCGGACATCACGGAGTCGAACGGCTCCTCGTCGATGGCGACCGTCTGCGGCGGCTCGCTCTCGATGATGGACGCGGGCGTGCCCATCAAGGCGGCGGTCGCGGGCGTCGCGATGGGGCTCGTGATGGAGGGGAACCGCTACGCCATCCTCTCCGACATCGCCGGGGCGGAAGACCACTACGGCGACATGGACTTCAAGGTGGCCGGGACGCGCGACGGCATCACCGCCCTACAGATGGACATAAAGATCGGCGGCATCAACGCCCAGATCATGGCCGAGGCCCTTGCGCAGGCCAAGAAGGGGCGCCTCCACATCCTCAGCGTCATGGAGCAGGCCATCAGGGAGCCGCGCGAGGACTTGTCCCCTTACGCCCCGCGCATCATCACCATCAAGATCAACCCCGACCGCATACGCGACGTCATCGGGCCGGGCGGCAAGATAATCCGCTCCATCGTCGAGGAGACCGGGGCGAAGATAGACGTCGAGGACGACGGCACGGTGTTTATCGCCACGGCCGACGGCGAGGCCGCGCAGGCGGCCGTCGCGCGCATACGCGGCCTGACGGCCGAGGCCGAGATAGGCGAGACGTACCTCGGCACCGTCTCGCGCATCGTGGATTTCGGCGCCTTCGTCGAGATTTTCCCCGGCACCGACGGCCTGCTGCACATCTCCGAGATAGCCGAGCACCGCGTCCGCGACGTGCGCGACGAACTCAAGGAGGGGCAGCAGATTCTCGTCAAGTGCATCGGCAAGGAGGGCAACAAGATAAAGCTCTCGCGCAAGGCCGTGCTGCGCGACGAGAAGGCCAAAGGCGGCGGCCAGGCCCAGAAGGCCGAGGCGGCCGGCCACGGCGACAACGACTAAACGCCCCGACTCGGTTAATTTTCTGGCAGAAAAAGGGTTCGCCCCGCGGGGCGGCCCTTTTTTTATCTTGACACCGGGGCCGGGGCGCGGGTTTAATGTGCTGCCGAAACTGGAATGTACGGGCCATTCAGCGTCTCTTCCCTGTGCAGAGACTCCACGGAAGTCTCCCCGCAAGTCGTTTTGATTGTGGATGCTTAACGAAGAAGCGCCCGCCCCGCGTTTTCTGAGGGGAACCAAGGAGGACGACCCCACAATGAGGCGTCAAGCTTTTCGCCCCACGGCCGCGACGCTAGGATTGCTGCTCGCGCTGGCCGCGCCCGCGAGGGCCGCGACCATAACCTACACGGACGTGGTTCAACCGGCCGGGACCCTCGGCGCCGCGCGCTCGGCCTCCGAGCTGCGCCTCCGCGTAGTCCCGCAGAGCGGCAGGGTCGCCCCCGCCGAGAGCCTCACGACCCCCCAGACGGGATCGCACCAGCCCGCACAGGAACAGCAGCAGTCGGGCCAGCAGCCCGACACCACCACCGCGCAGCCCGGCACCGTGACGGTCGCAGACCCCGCGCTCCAGCAGAGCGGCGGGCAGGTCGAGACGGTTGACCTCGGCGACGTGACCGGCACGGTCTGCGACTGCGGCGAGATTCCGGTGCCTGAAGTCGCGAAGCGCGGCTTCCCCTGGTGGCTCGGGTTCGCGGGCGTCCCGCTCATCTGCGTCTCGGGCATCTGCTTCGGCGGCGAGGAGGAGTGCGTAGTCAACTGCGGCGGGCCGACGCCGACGCCCACGCCCGAAATCCCCATCCCCGAGCCTCTGACGCTCGTGCTGTTCGGGACTGGCCTGCTCGCGCTCGGCGCCGGCGCGCGCCGCCGCCACGGCCGCAGGCTGCTTGAGGACGAGGCTGCGGCCGCGGCCGAGGAGGTCTAAGCGTCTCATGCCGACACGAACGAAAGTCCCCGCAAAGGCCGTCCGCGCGCTGACGATAGCGGCGCTGCTCGCGCTCCTGGCGACCGCCTCGCTCCCATACGCCGCGCACGCCAAGCAGAAGAACAGGAAGAACCAGCCGACGATAGGGCGCATCGAGGTCTCGACGAACCCCGGCGGCTACCCCATCTACATTAACGGCACCCCCGCCGGCGAGACCACGGACTACGTGCGCTCCATAGACCTCGAGCCGGGCGCGCACACGGTCGAGATAGTCTTCCCGAACAACACGCGCTGGCAGCAGACCTTCCAGGTAGTCACGGGCCGCAAGTACTGCATCGCGCTCAACTACCGCCCGAGCACGATAAGCGTCCAGCCGCTCCCGACTTCGCCCTGCCCGTACCCCGTCAACGTCACGGCGCCCGCGCAGGTCGGCGACGGCGACATCGTCACCTTCACGGCCGACGTGGGCTACACGGGCCAGTCCGCACTGAACTACACCTGGACTGTGAGCCCGCCCGCCGCGCGCATACTCACGGGCGCAGGCACGCCGACTATCACCGTTGACTCCGCGGGCTTGGGCAACCGCCGTCTGACCGCGATACTCGTCGTTGACGACGGCTCGGGCGACCGCAACTGCCGTCAGACCGCGCAGGCGGCGACCGCCGTCACGGGCATACGGCCGCCCGAGGGGCCGAAGCGCTTCGACGAGTTCCCGTCCGTGGCCTTCGACGACGACAAGGCGCGGCTCGACAACCTCGCCATAGAGCTTCAGAACAACCCCGGCGCGAGCGGCTACATAATCTCCTACGCGGGCCGCCGTTCGCGCGCCGGAGAGGCCGAGCGCATGAACCGCCGCGCCGCCCAGTACCTGACGAGCACGCGCGGCATAAGCGCGGGCCGGGTTGTGACGATCAACGGCGGCTACCGCGAGTCGAACTCCTACGAGATTTGGATCGTGCCGCAGGGCGCGACGCCGCCCGCGCCGACGCCCACAATCAACCCGGCCGACGTGCAGCCCCCCGGCCGCAGGCGGCGCTACTGAGGCGGCGGAGCCGAGACAGCAGAGGCGGAAGAGAAGAGCACGACTTCTCTTCCGCCTTTTCATTTGCTGCGTGTGGCACGGCTTTTTCTTAACCAACGAAGGAAGCGCGCGGCGGCGTACTGTTATCAAACGTGTGGGCGCGCACCCGACTAATTTTCGCAGTGTGAGAGCTTAGTAACCTCGCGTTTTTAGGTCGCCCGACCGGCCTCTCGGCGGGCGTCAAATTTGAGAAGGAGGGTTTTGCAGACATGGCGGAAGGCGAAGGCTCAAGCAACACGGGAGTCGTGGCAATACTGGTGATCTTCCTGATCGTCGTGCTGGTCGCGCTCTTCGCGTGGCGCGGCGGGCTGTTCGGCGGCGGCAAGACCGACGTGAACATAAAGGTTGACGCGCCCGCCGGCTCGACGAAGTAACGGCCGAAAGTCATCAAGCGGGAAGCCGGAGAGGGGAGGCGGCGGCCGACGGCGCTTAGGGTCGGCCGCCCGCCCCCTTCTTTTCATTTACCGCGCGCGGCTGCTAACATGCGGGCAAACCGGCGAACGGCCAACGGAGAATAGTCTTGTCCGCACCGAACATAGAAACCATCGTGTCGCTCGCGAAGCGGCGCGGCTTCGTCTTCCCCTCGTCGGAGATTTACGGCGGGCTGGGCAGCGCATGGGACTACGGCCCGCTCGGCGTCGAGCTCGCTAACAACATCAAGCGCGCGTGGTGGCGCTGGCTGGTTTACGGTCGCGACGACATGGAGGGGCTCGACTCCTCCATCATCCTCAACCCGCTCGTCTGGAAATATTCCGGGCATGAAGCGACCTTCAGCGACCCGCTCGTGGACTGCCGCGCGTGCAAGTCGCGCTTCCGCGCCGACAAACTCGTGGAGGAGTTCGGGGGCGACGCCGCGACGCTCTCCGACATCAAGTGCCCGAATTGCGGGAAGACAGACTGGACGGAGCCGCGCCCCTTCAACATGATGCTGCAGACGCGGCTCGGCGCGGTCGCGGACGACGACCCGAGCGCGCTCGCCTACCTGCGGCCCGAGA
>DASPKR010000123.1:0-7130 GCA_035627975.1 Pyrinomonadaceae bacterium
CGCGACGAACGGCACGATAGGCGACGGGCAGGCGACGGGCACGATAACCGACACGTCGGTCGCGAGCCCCGTCATCATCTCGGAGCTTCGCACGAGCGGCCCCGACGGCTCGGGCGACGACTTCGTCGAGCTGCTCAACACCACCGACAGCGACATAACGGTCTCGACGCTGGGCGGCTGGTCTATTGTCGCCAGCGGCTCGGGCTGCTCGACGACGCCCGCGGTGGTTGGCGTCATCCCAGAAAACGCGGTCATCCCGGCGCGCGGCAACTACCTGCTCGCGGGGCCTGATTACAGCCTCGGCGCCGTAGGCGCTGCCGACGCCGCGCTCTCCGATATTGCGGACGACCGCAACGTCGGCCTCTTCACCACGTCTGACCTGTCGAACGTAAGCTCCGACACGCGGCTCGACGCCGTCGGCTTCGGCGCTAACACGACAGGCACGTGCGAGCTGCTGCGCGAGGGCTCGAACCTGCCGGCGGCGATGGGCAGCACCGCGCAGCACAGCTTCGTGCGCAAGGTGACTCTCGGCCAGACGCACGACACCGGCGACAACTCGGCCGACTTCGTGCTGGTCTCGACCAGCGCGCCGACGGCCGTCGGCGCCGGCACTCCGACGCTCGGGGCTCCTGGGCCGGAAGGCACGGCAGGCCCGACCGGCCCGGTGCCTTGCCTCGCCCCGACGGGCTCGACCCTCTTCGCGCGCGATCTGATTGAGCCGAGCGCGGGCGAAGACGGGGCTCCTAACGTCGTGCGCGACGCTCTGGCGGTCGGGCCGAACGCCTCGTTCGGCACGATAGAGTTCCGCCGGAAGTTCACGAACAACACCGGCGCTGCTTTGACGACGCTGCGGTTCCGCGTCGTCAGCCTCTCGACCGCTCCGGCCTCG
Source organism: Pyrinomonadaceae bacterium (assembly GCA_035627975.1). Lineage (GTDB taxonomy): Bacteria > Acidobacteriota > Blastocatellia > Pyrinomonadales > Pyrinomonadaceae > QHXN01. The sequence goes on from DASPKR010000123.1 coordinate 890, forward strand.
GCCGGCTCGGCAGACCTCCGCGCGCTCGACTCGTCCACGATCGTCGTAGCGACGGCGGGCGGGCCTGTGACCGTACAAGGGACAACTCTCGGGCAACCTACCCCGCAGGCTTCCGGCGGCGGCGTCAACTCGACGCTCGCCGTCGGGAGCGTGACGACGGCGACGCCCATCCCGTCGGGCTCCTCCGTCAGCATCCGCGCAGTGTTCGGCGTGGAGCAGACGGGCGACTACGACATAGCGTTCGTGCTCGAATCCACGCCGGGCTCGGGCAAGGACACCTGGAAGCTCGCCGGCCACACGGAGGACGGCGGCCACACCGACCGCGGCTGCAACCGCAAGCCGGTCGCGAACGCCGGGGCCGACCAGTCCGAGGAGTGCTCGGGCGGGCAGGCGATGGTGGAGCTCGACGGCTCTGGCTCGACAGACCCGGACGGCGACACGCCCCTGACCTACGACTGGTCGGAGGGCACGACGCCGCTCGGCTCCGGCGAGATGCTCAGCGTGAGCCTCTCCTACGGCTCGCACACCATAACGCTCACGGTGACCGACCCGAGCGGCGACTCGTCGCAGGACACGGTCACCGTCAACGTCATAGACACGACTGACCCCGATGTGACGGCCCCGCCGGGCATAACCGTTAATACGGGCCCCGGCGCCACGTCTTGCGGCGTCGAGATACCCGTCTCGGATCTCGGCGAAGGGTCGGCGACGGACGGCTGCGAGGGCAGCCTCCCCGTCGAGCGCACGGGCGTCCCGTCGGGGAACTTCTACCCCGTCGGCCCGACCACGATCACCTACAAGGCGGTTGACGCCGCCGGCAACGAAGGCACGGCCACGCAGACCGTGACGGTCATTGACAACACGCCGCCGGTCGTGTCGCCGCCGGCCAGCATACAGACCACGAGCGACCCCGGCTCCTGCTCGGCGGATGTTGACCCCGGCACGGCCACGGCAATGGACAACTGCGCCGTCCAGTCAATCAGCGGCACGCGCAGCGACAACCAGGCGCTCGAGGACCCGTACCCCGTAGGCACGACGACCATCACGTGGAAGGCCACGGACGTGCACGGCAACGAAGCGACGGCCACCCAGACCGTCACGGTCACGGACGACCAGGCGCCCACGCTCAACTCGTCCGTCGCCGTTACGACGATGGGGCCGCCGTTCAACCACGCGATGGTAAACGTGGGCCTCTCGGGCACGGCCACCGACAACTGCCCCGGCACTGTGGGGATGCATGTCTCCGTCTTCTCCGACGAGGACGACGGCGCCGGCCCGCACTCGCCCGACGCGATTGACATAGGCATCGGGTCGCTCAAGCTCCGCCGCGAGCGCGACGGAGATTTGAACGGCCGCGTCTATCTAGTCGTCGTCAAGGCGACCGACGCCTCAAACAACACGACCGTGAGCTGCAACACCGTCACGGTCCCCTTGAGCAACAGCGCGCCCTCGTTGTCGTCCGTGACGGCGCAGGCCTCGGCCGCGGCCGCCTTCTGCTCGGCCAACGGCGGCGCGCCGCCCGCGGGCTACTTCGCAGTCGGCCCGTAGTCTGACGAACCGACCGCGGGCGGCGCGCACCCACGCCGCCCGCGCCTGACAGGCCGGGGCCGCGGCACTCGCAATGAAGTGCCGCGGCCCCGGCCTCTTTCTACCGGCACTTGCTAATACTTGTCACCCGTCCGCCTCATTCCTTATCATCAAAGCAAATGCCGTCGAAAAAAGCATCGAAGCCGAAGGAGCCGACCGAGCGCGTCTTCCTTATAGATTCGTTCTCCCACATATTCCGCGCCTTCTTCGCGCCGATGGGCGGGCGCTCAGAGCCGCTGACGACGAGCGGCGGGCAGGTCACCCAGGCCGTATTCGTCTTCACGAACATGCTGAGGAAGCTTCTGGCGGACGAAAAGCCCCACTACATCGCCGCCGTCTTCGAGTCAGGGGAGCCGACGTTCCGCCACGAGATGAACGTCGGCTACAAGGCCAACCGCATCGCGCCCCCCGAAGACCTCGAATCGCAAATCCCGTACATCATCCGCGTCTGCGAGGCGTACAACGTCCCGATACTCAACGCCCCGGGCTTCGAGGCCGACGACGTTATCGGCGCGCTCGCCCTCCAGGCCGCCGAGCGGGGCCTTCAGGCCGTCATCGTCTCGAACGACAAGGACATGTGCCAGCTAGTGCGCGACCCGTGGGTCGTCTGCATGCGCAACAACTCGCAGAACGTGAAGCGGAAGGAGCCTGTGCCGCCCGTAGAGTGGTGCGACGAGGCGTGGGTCGAGCAGCGCTTCGGCGTGCCGCCCTCGCAGATCGTGGATTTGCTGGGCCTGATGGGCGACTCGGTTGACAACATCCCCGGCGCGCCCGGCATAGGCGCAAAGGGCGCCGTGCAGATAGTCAAACAGTTCGGCTCGGTAGAGCAGGCGCTTGAGCGATGGGAGGATGTCAAGCACAAGACCTACCGCGAGAGTCTGCGCGACAACCGCGAGCTGATACTCCAGTCGAAAGAGCTGGCGACTATTCGCACGGACGTTAACATCAAGCTCGACCTCGACCGCCTGCGCTGCAAGCCGCCCGACCGCGCCGCAGCCTACAAGCTCTTCCGCGAGCTCGAATTCCAGTCCCTGACGCGCGAGTTCGCCGACGCCGCGGCCGAGGCCGGCGTCACGGTGAGCGAGCGTAACTACAAGCGGGTGAGGAAGGCGTCCGAGCTTGAGTCGCTCGTCCGAAAGCTCTGGGACGCGGATCACTGGGGCTTCGCCGTCGCGGGCTCGACGCCGCCCGGCGCCGGCCAGCAGGTCTCCGTCCGCTCCGCGGAGCCCCCGCGCGGGATCGCCATCTCCTACGCGCCGCACACCTCGCACTACGTCAACTTCGAGGAGTTCGAGGGGGGGCGCGAGCAGGCCGTCGCCATGCTCGGAGACGTTCTCGGGAACGGCCTGCTCTCGAAGTCAGTCCACGACCTGAAGCGCGCCGCGGCGCTGCTCTCGGCGGTCGGCGTCGAGGTCGAAGGCGTCACGGACGACACGCTGCTCGCCGCCTACCTGCTCGACCCGGTTCGCAGCCGCTACGACTTAGGCGACCTCGCGCGCGAGGCGGTGAACGCAGACGGCTGGACTGAGCCCGCCGCCGAAGCGTGGTCGGCCGACGACTGGCGCGCGGCCGAGGCCGCCGACTACACGGCGCAGGCTGCCGACGTGCTCCACGGCCGCGTGCTCGAACATGGCCTCGAAGCCATCTACAACGAGATAGAAATCCCGCTCGCTCCGCTCCTCTACCGCATCGAGCGCGCGGGCCTGCGCGTTGACACCTCCGTGCTCGGGGAGCTTTCGGCCTTCTTCGGCGCGGAGCTCGAGAAGCTCACGACGCAGATTTACAAGGCCGCCGGCCGGGAGTTCAAGATCAACTCGCCCAAGCAGGTAGGCGAGGTTCTCGAAGAGCTGAACATCAGCACCGGCCGCAAGACCGCCACGGGCCAGATTTCAACGAACCGCGCCGTCCTCGAAGAGCTTGCTCAATCCTACGAGCTGGCGCGACTAATCATCGAGTTCCGCGAGCTGGACAAGCTCAAGGCCACCTACACGGACGCCCTCCCGCCCCTCATCGGCCCCGACGGGCGCATACATTCAGAGTTAAATCAGACGGTGACTGCGACCGGGCGGCTCTCCTCCTCGAACCCCAACCTCCAGAACATCCCCATACGCACGGAGCTGGGCCGACGCATAAGGCGGGCGTTCGTCCCTGACGCCGGCAAGGTCTTCGTCGCGGCCGACTACTCGCAGCTCGAGCTTCGGCTGCTAGCGCACATCACGCGCGACGAGCACATGCTCGACGCCTTCCAGAAGGGCGAGGACATACACGAGCGCACCGCCCGCCTCGTCTTCGGCGCGAAGACGAAGGAGGAGCTAAAGGAGAAGCGCCGCTTCGCCAAGATAGTCAACTTCGCCATCGCCTACGCCGTCGAGCCCTTCGGCCTCTCCCAGCGCGTCGGCATCACGCGCAAGGAGGCCAAGCAGGTCATCGAAGACTACTACAAGACCTACACCGGCATCCGGCGCTTCATGGAGGAGGTGCCGGAGCGGACGCGCGAGACCGGGGTTGTGCGCTCGCTCTACGGCCGCATACGCCCCATACCCGCAATCAACGACCGCAACGCCAACATACGATTCCGCGCCGAGCGCGAGGCCATCAATATGCCGATCCAAGGAACCGCGAGTGACATCGTAAAGATCGCGATGCTCAAATCGGACGAGGCGCTCAGGCGCGAGGGGCTGGAGGCGCAGATGGTCATGCAGGTTCACGACGAGCTGCTGGTGGAGGCGCCGAGGAAGGAGGCGCCGCGCGTCGCCGAGATACTCAAGCGCGAGATGGAGACGGCAGTCGAGCTGGACGTGCCGCTCGAAGTCGAGGTCGGCACGGGCGGCAACTGGATGGACGTGAAGAAGTAGTTCCGGGCTCAGGCACTCATGCCAGAAGAGAGGGACGATGACGGGCGCGTGGTTCACAGCCGGCCGGGTGGCGAGGCCGGGGAAGCGGCGCGCGCCGTCAGCGCCGTCGAGTCTCGCCTGTCCGCGGCCTTCGCGGGCGCGCGCGGCGGCCTGTGGAGGGCGCTCCTGCCGCTCGTGGTCGGCTTCGCGCTCATCGTCTCGCTCGTCTATCTGCTAGGCCGCCTGAGCCGCGAGACCGTCAGCGACGTGCGCTTCGACACGCAGGGCGAGGAGCGCGCCCTGTCGGGCACGCTGCGCATCCTGCTCGACATGCGGCTCGCCTTGAGCCGGCTCGACACCGAGGCGCGCCTTCGCGCGCGCTCCGAGGCCGGGACGCGCAGCGTCATACTCCCGCCGTCGGACTTGCGCCTCCGCACCGAGCGCGGCGCCGTCGAGGAGCTGCTGCCCGAGTTCGACCGCCTGCCTCTGAAGGACGAGGCGCTCAAGCGGGACGTGCGCGAGCGCGTCGTCGGCTACGTCGAGATTACGAGAGACCTGGAAAGGTACTCGCTCGAAGGCTTCGAGGCTTATCGCGAGCTTGACGGGCGCTTGAGGACGCTCATCTCGGGCGTGACGGAGGACAGGCAGGCGACGGAGATTCGCCGCGACAGGACGCTCGAAGAGGTGCGCGGCGAGATAGAGTTTCTGATGTGGCTCGCCGTCGTGACGGGGCTCGTCGTCGCCACCGCCACCTTCCTCGAAGTCTGGCGGCGCTTCCGGCAGATGCGGCGCGGGTTCGAGGCGCTCAGGCGCGAGCGGCAGTTCAGCGCGCAGATGATCGAAGGCATGCCGAGCGCCGTCGCCGCCCTCGACGGCGACGACCGCATACGCTCGGCCAACGCCTCATTCTTCGACGCCTTCCCCGGCGCGCACCTCGGCGCCTCCATCCACGACAAGCTCGCGCCGCCCGAGGGCCTGAAGCTACTCGCCGCCGCCACGTCGTCGCGCGTCTCGCGCTCGACCTACCGCGGGCGATGGCGCCTGCCCGGCCGCGAGGAGGGCCGAGAGCGCGTCTTCGACGTTTACTCGTCGCCTTTGGAAATCGAGGGCGAGGACGGCCAGCTCCTGACGCTGGTGGACGTGACCGAGGCGGCCGAGGCCGAGCAGGAGCTCCGCCGGCAGGAGGCGCTCGCCGCCGTCGGGCAGGCGGCCGCGCAGGTCGCGCACGAGATAAAGAACCCGCTCGGGAGCATACGGCTGGGGGTGGCGATGCTGCGCGACATGACGAAAGACCGCGAGGCCATCACCACCATTGACCTGGTCGAGCGCGGCATCGAGCACCTGTCGAAACTCACGCTCGACGTGACTCAGTTCTCGCGCCGCCGGCAGCTCGCGCCCACGGACGTTGACCTCCACGACCTGCTCGCCGAGAGCTTAGACCTCGTCACCGACAAGCTGCGCGAGCGGCAGACCCCGGTCGAGCGCGACTTCCGCGCCGAGCCCGCGCGCGGCCACTGGGACGAGGATCAGCTCCGCCAGGTGTTCGTCAACCTTCTCGCCAACGCCGCCGACGCGAGCCCGCCCGGCTCGCCCGTCACCGTCGCGACCGAGCGCACGCACCTGCGCACCCCCGACAGGCGCCAGGACGGCGAGGGCGACGCGCTCTCTCCCGGCGTGCGCGTCGTTATAACAGACCGCGGCCCCGGCATGGACGGGCCGACGCGCGCCCGAATATTCGAGCCGTTCTTTACGACGAAGAAGAAGGGGACGGGGCTCGGCCTCGCCATCGCCAAGCAGATAGTCGAGCAGCACGGCGGCAC
>DASPKR010000124.1:0-5018 GCA_035627975.1 Pyrinomonadaceae bacterium
GGGGGCGACACGCGCGCTGCGCGCCCCCAGATTGCAAGTTCACTCTTCGACGATGACAAAGGGCCGGAGTCGCCTGTAAACGAGCCCGACGCCTCAGACGAGTACCCGCCTCGGCGAAATGTGTTTCAGGGTGAAACACGAAAGCGCGCGTGGTGATGCGCGGTGAAACACCCGCGGAGGCGCGAAGGTTCGTCCGACGTGAGCCCGGGGTTGATGTGCGACGAAGTTCCGCAAGAATATGAAATCGAATTGTCGAAACTGAATAACCTCGCGTCACAGGCACGCGCCTTGCTTATTAGCCCGCGGCCAGAGCAATTCTGCCGGTGTTTATTTCCGGCCTTCGCGGTTGCGGCGTCCGCGCCGCCAGCGCGAACTCACGTTCCCGGATTAAACAGTTGACGTATCTCTCCGCCGAGACGCCTCGTCGGTGGTCGAACCTCGCCGGGCAGCGACGCTCAGGGCTGCGTCGTAAAGCAAACGGCCCGGCGAGGTTTTCACTGAGGTGAGCTTCGCCGAGGGTTGTCCAAGTGTGCCCGCGTCGCCGCCGCGCGGAGCCGGAAGACGCACGCGACGACATTTAAGTCAGCCCCGTTGTATTTCGCGAGCCGTTCTCCGCACTGTTACTACGTTACCACGGCGCGCAGATGCACGACCGCCACCGTCAGTCGCGCGCGACTACGCGGCCACACTCATAACACCTGAATTTAGAGCGAGGCGGCTGGAAAAATCTTCGAGCACGCCTTCATCAAGACACCCCGAGAGATTGACTCAGTTTGTTTCGACGGAATCGAGAGGAGACTGAACCTAGCATGCCGAAGTTGTCGAAAACCCGCTTGAAGGAGATCGAGAACGCCGCCAAGAACCGGCGTGAGATCGTCGAAGCCAGGCTCAGCCGGCGCGACCTGATGAGGATGGGCCTGCTCACGGCGGGCGGCATGCTCGTCGCCAAGTCCGGCCTGAGCGCGCGCGCCGTGTCCGCCGCCGGGACCCCCCTCGGGCCCCCGGTCGGCCCCACGACTACCCCGTTCGTTGACGATCTGCCGATCCCGCCCGTCGCGCAAGGCTCGACCACGCCGCTCACGCCGACGCCGTCCATAGTGCCGCTGCCGGGCGAGAGCCGCGTGGAGGCGCACCAGCGCTACAACGAGTTCCACCCCCAGAAGTATTACGAGTTCCCCGTGCGCGAGGGGCTGCACAAGTTCCACCGGGACATGTCGGCGCAGACCATCTGGGGGTTCAACGGCATCACGCCCGGCGTCACCTACCACGCCTACTACAACGAGCCGATCCTCGTCCGCCTGCGCAACGAGCTGCCGGCCGAGCACGTCGGATACGGCGACCCGACCATCTCGACGCACCAGCACAACGGCCACACTCCCTCGGCGTCTGACGGCTTCCCGACTAACTACAACTACCCAGGCAGCTTCTACGACTACCACTACCCGAACGTCCGCGCCGGGGTGGACGCCTACGGGCCGGGCGGCGACGAGCGCGAGACGATGAACTTCCTGTGGTATCACGACCACCGCATGGACTTCACCGCGCAGAACTCCTACAAGGGCCTCGCCGGCTTCTACCTGCTCTTCGACGAGCGCGACTCGAACAACGAGAACGACACCAACCCGAACGCCTTCCAGCTGCCGAGCGGGCAGTACGATGTGCCGCTCTTCCTCGCCGACAAGGTCTTCGACAGCGCCGGCAACCTCTTCTTCGACCTCTTCAACCTCGACGGCATTCTCGGCGACAAGTTCACCGTCAACGGCAAGATTCAGCCCGTCTTCCGCGTGGCGCGGCGCAAGTACCGCTTCCGCATCCTCGACGGCGGCCCCTCGCGCTTCTACCAGCTCTACCTGACGAACGGCACCCGCAGCAACGTCAAGCCTCCGATGACGATGATCTCGAACGACGGCAACCTGCTGCCCTTCCCCATCCCCGTCAACTTCGTCCGCCTGAGCGTCGCCGAGCGCCGCGACGTGATTGTGGACTTCACCAACTGCCAGATCGGCGACGAGATTTACCTGGAGAACCGTCTGGTGCAGGACGACGGGCGCGGTCCGGACGAAGACCTCGAAGCGCGCACCAAGCTCATGAAGATCATCGTCGACCGCGACGCGCCCGACCCGAGCCGCATCCCGGCTCAGTTCCGCTCGCTGCCCACCATCCCGGACACCGAGGTCAAGCGGACGCGGACGTGGCGCTTCGAGCGGCAGAACGGGCAGTGGGCCGTCAACGGCCAGTTCTTCAACGAGGAGATCCCGCGCGCCGTCATCCCGAAGGGCGACGCCGAGGAGTGGGTCTTGCAGAACAATTCCGGCGGCTGGCACCACCCGATCCACATCCACTTCGAGGAGTTCCAGATTCTCTCGCGCAACGGGCGGCCCGCCACCGGGATCGAGGTCGCGCGCAAGGACGTGGTCGAACTGGGGCCGAACGAGGAGATCAGGATTCGGATGCGCTTCCGCGACTTCGTCGGCAAGTACGTTATGCACTGCCACAACACCCTCCATGAGGATCACGCGATGATGATCCGGTGGGACATTCAAGGCTAGAGGGAGGCGTCGAACGATGGAGAGAAGAACTCTACTCAAGAGACTGGGGCACGCCTCGCTGGCCGCCGCGCCGGCGATAGTCACGGCTTCGGCCTCGGCCCGCGCCCAGGTCTCGCCCGCGCCGGAGAAGAAGCGCGGGCCGCGCGACGGCTATTTCCCCGACGTGGTGCTGCGCACGCACGAGAACAAGCAGGTCAGGTTCTACGAGGACTTGATTCAGGGCCGCATCGTCGTCATCAACATGTTCTACGCGAGGTGCGAAGGCATCTGCCCCGGCATGACGGCGAACCTCGTCAGGGTGCAGCGGCTGATGAGCGACCGCATCGGGCGCGACATCTTCATGTACTCCATCACGCTCAAGCCGGGTCAGGATTCGCCCGCCGTGCTTGCCGACTACGCGCGCGCTTACAAGATCGGGCCGGGGTGGCAGTTGCTGACGGGCGCGCCCTCGGACATCGAGGCGCTCCGCCGCAAGCTCGGCTTCGTCGACCCAGACCCGGTGCTCGACCGCACGCTCTCGACGCACACCGGCGTCGTCAAATACGGCAACGAGACGCTCGACCGTTGGGGCGCTTGCCCGGCCATGAAGGCCCCGCAGCAGATCGTCAAGACCATCCTGATTGCAGACCACCCGAAGAACTTGCCCTTTTACAAAGGAGGAGCCCGCTCATGAAAAGAATCGTAACGGCAGTCCGCCTGCTCGTCGCGCTGGCGGCACTGTTGACCGCCTCGACGGCGTTCCGGGCTCAGGCGCAGACCTCGACGACCGACACGACCAACGATGCCGGCAACGGCCCCGTCGTCGGCGACGGCTCGGAGGGCCTCGCCTTCGACGGCACGCACCTCTGGGTGGCGAGTCAGTTCGGCGACACGCTCACGAAGATTCACGCGGCGACCGGCACGGTCGTCGGCACCTTCAAGGTCGGCGCTCGCCCGCTCGGCGTGGCCTTCGACGGCACACACGTCTGGGTGAGCAGCTTCCTCGACAACACGGTCACCAAGTTGGAGGCCGGCAAGGGCGCGGTGGTCGGCGTCTACCCGGTGGGCAACGGCCCCGGCGGCGTCCTCTTCGACGGCGCATACGTCTGGGTGGCGAACCGCAAGAGCGGCACCGTCTCGAAACTCGACGTGCGTGGCACGCTCGTCGGCACCTTCCCGGTGGGCCGCCGCCCGGTGAGCATGGCCTACGACGGCAGCAGCGTCTGGGTCGCCAACAGCAGCAGCAACAACGTCACGAAGCTGGACGCGGCGAGCGGCGTCGCGCTCGGCACCTTCCCCGTCGGCGACGGCCCGTTCGGCATCGCCTTCGACGGGACTGACCTGTGGGTCTCGAATTTCTTCAGCCAGAGCGTGATGAAGCTGCGCCGCCTGGACGGGGCGCTCGTCGGAACCTACAAGACGGGCGACGGCCCCTCCGCCGTCTTCTATGACAAGGCGGTCGGCATCATCGTCGTCAACAACGGCAGCAACAATCTCATGCAGTTGCGCCAGTCCGACGGCGTCGCCGTCAGCACCTCGGCCACGACGACCGGGCCGATCAACGTCGCCTTCGACGGGACGAACCTCTGGGTCGTGAGCACGGGCAGCAACCGCATGACGGTGAAGAACACCTACCCGTCGAGCGGCACCCCGGACGCCAGCCCCGGCGTCCCGCGCACACTCGACACCGCGGTCGTTTCGACGACGAAATAAACGGGCGCGCAGGCGACGCGCCGCCGTGCCCGTCGCCCGCGCGCTTCGACAGATGGCAGTACGACGTGAGAGCAGATTTGGAATTTCATATTTCATCACCTCCAATCTGAACTCTCGGTCTTCCACCCTGTGCGTTCATGTTGATTACTCTCGCGGAAGGGACGAACGAGCCATGAGAACAGGAACGGGCCTCAGCATCCGCACGCTCACGCGATTTTCAGTCGTCGCGGCGTTCCTGCTGCTTTCCGCACACGCGGCGGAAGTCGCGGGTCAGCCCACGCACGTGGGGCACGGGCGCGCGTCGCAGGCTCGCCGCGACGCGCGGCCTTCGGAAAAAAGATCGAAGGGCGCGCGCGCCGCCGCGACGCCGAAGGCGACGCCGCGCCCGGTCGTCTACTCCTGCCCGATGCACCCGGAGGTCACGTCCGGCGCGCCGGGCAGTTGTCCGAAGTGTCGGATGGATTTGGAGGCTAAAGCGCCGGACGGGCGAGACGGTGGCGGCAGCGTCGGCGCGCCGTCCGCCGCGTCACACGACGCGGCTCAGCTCAGCCAGCCGAAGCTTTCGGCAGCGCGGATCAGACAAGTCAAGGTATACGGACGGCAAGGCGAGAGTCTCAACCTGTATGACGATCTCGTCCGCGGGAGGACCGTCGCCTTTAACTTCATCACCGTCCCGTGCGCCGCCCCGTGCGAGCAGGCTGCCGTCTTCCGCGAAACCCGTCGGAGGATGGGCGAGCGGCTGGGGCCTTACGTCAAACTGATTACCGTCGTAGCGGG